>NZ_JAWLQI010000034.1:0-34499 GCF_036997785.1 Brachyspira pulli | reverse complement strand
TATCTTTTTTTTCTGTTGTGCATTATACTGTTTCATAGGTATTCCTTTAGGTTTATTTCTAGTAATTTAAATTATAAGGAATACCTTCTTTTTTTAAACTAAAAGTGTGCAATATCTATGGCTCTTAAACAAAATACTTGAAAAATATTTATTGCATTAAGAAAAAAAATACTGTATAATTTATTAGCATTTTAAGGATTTATCAATAATAGTGTATAATCAATGACAAAACTTGATGATGCTCAAAGCAGAAAACAATATTGCAAAAGCAATTTTTTAATAGATTTTTTTATATATTGGAGTATTTTTTATGGAAATGCTAAATAGAGTATTAATATCAGATGATGGTCATAGAATGTATACATATCTTTTTATACCTAATTCTAAACCTAAAGCAATAGTACAAATAGTTCATGGACTTGGCGAACATGCCGGAAGATATATAGAGTTTGCAAATAAATTAACAGAAGCCGGATTTTTTGTTTGTGCCGATGACCATAGAGGATTTGGAAGAAGTACTGTTAGTAAAGACCAAATAGGACATATGGCTGATGATAAAGGTCATGAATTAATAATAGAAGACTTAAAACATTTAATGGTTAATGTTAAAGCCGATTATCCTAATATTCCTTACTTTATGTTTGGTCATAGTATGGGTTCTTTTCTTACAAGAGGTTTTCTAATAAAGTATCATAAAGATTTAGATGGTGCTATTATAATGGGTACAAGAGGAAAGAATAAAGGTATAGAAAATTTAGGAAAAACTATAGCTAATATTCAAAAATCAATATTCGGCGGAAGAAAAAGAGCATACTTGCTTGATAAATTATCAGTTGGAGGATATGGAAAAAAATTCTTTCCTAAAGATAAATCTGATTTAGCTTGGCTTACTTCTGATAAAGAAGAAATTAAAAAAGCTCAAGAAGATGAATATTTCTCTGATAAACCTGCAAGTATAGAAACTTATATTCAATTATTTGAACTTATAGAAAAAATTTCAAATAAAGATAATTATGCTTCTATGAATAAAGAATTCCCTATACTTTTAATATCAGGTGATAAAGACCCTGTTGGAGATATGGGAAAAGGTGTTAAATGGGTTTATGAAATGTATAAGTCATTAGGTTTTAAAGATGTTAATATTAGCCTTTATAAAGACGGTAGACATGAAATACTTAATGATATTCAAAGAGAAGAAGTAACTAAAGAAATCATCGATTGGATAAATGCACATATAGTCTAATATTTTTTATTATTATCAACTTTTTAAAAAATTATTAAAAAGTTGATAATGATAATCTTATATTAATCATAATATGCATAAGGTCCCACTTCTCTTGATGCATCATAATCTTCTTTTATGCTCATAGCATGTTTTTCTTTTGAATTAGTAAATTTCAAACAAGATTTTATAGCCTCTTTAGTAAGCGGCGGAACATCTTTCCTATTTAATGTTTCCTCTACATCAAGCCAAATAACCTCGCTATTTTCTTCATCATTGATTCTAGCTTCACCTGAAATATATTCAGCCCTGAAAGCTAAATACCAATCATCTGAAGAAAAACGCATTGATACTATTTCCATAGGTTTTACTACTACATTAGTTTCTTCTAAAACTTCTCTTGCAGCAGCTTCAGCAGGAAGTTCTCCTTCATTTATAAATCCTCCAGGTATTATAAGAAGTCCATTTCCTCTGCCGTAATTATGACGTCCTAATAATACTTTATTGTCCTTTATAACTACACAGCCTACGCCTTTTCCAAATATCATTCTTTCATTAGTAGAAAATGCCATTTTTATATCCTTTATTAATTTTATTTATTATAAAAATTTATTTCCAATATATATTCATCTTTATCACTAATAGCAGCTTCATTTGATATCCTATTCAAACTATAAGGCTTCAAATATAATGCCAATATATTTTTATTATCATCTGAAGTTATTACTGGTATTTCTTTTCTTTTATCTAAAGCAATTTTCAAATCTATAAAAATATTTCTTAGATATTTTTTATTGCCATTAGGATAGGCATACAAAAAATCTCCGTCTACTTTACTTCTTATTATAATAGGATAATTTGCTTTTATATATAGCTTATCCTTATAATTAATATTTTTATTTAAAACAGTTTTTATTTCAACTTTTTTATCAAAGAAATTATATATTCCATCTTTTTCTATTTTTAAATAATTATTTGTTTCATCACTATATTCTATTTTTTTTATACTTATAGAATTATATTCTTTTATTAAATAAGAATCATCAAGTCTTAATTTTATATTAGGCTTATTTGATTTTATTATATTAAGTATTTCAATAATTCTTTTCTCTGTTATTTCTATATTATTTTTTGCCAAGAATTTAATAATAATCTTTTTTATAAATAAAGTATTTATATTTTTTATATTTTCTATATTTAGAGTTTTATTATTAATATTTCTTTTATACAGTCTATTAACTCTTTTTCTTAATAATGCACTTTCATCATAAACTCTTTTAGCGAACTGTATAATATTATCTTTTGACTTTGTGTTAATTTCTTCAAGCATTGGTATTATTAAATTTCTTATTTTATTTCTAGCATAATAATTTTTTTTATTTGAAGAATCTTCTCTATGAGATAGATTATTATTTTTAGCATAAGCCTCAATGTCTTTTCTATAGAAATTTAAAATCGGTCTTAAAATATATCCTTTTTTATCTCTAAGACTTTTATAAACATTCGTTCCTGCACCTTTAATTATTCTATAAATTATAGTTTCAGTTAAATCATCTTTATTATGAGCTATTAATAAATAATCATATATTTTTTGTTTATGTAAAGATTCAAAAAAATCATATCTATCATTTCTAGCCTCAAGCTGTATATTTTTACCATTATAACTATTTGGTTTTATTTCTTTAACATATATTTTTATATTATATTTTTCAGCCATATCTCTAGCAAATAATTCATCATTTGTTGAATCTTCGCCTCTCAAATTATAATTAACATGTATTATTATAAGGTTAAATGATAATTTATCTTTCAATCTATATGCTAAATTAAGCATAACTTGAGAGTCTATACCTCCAGAATATGCCACAGCTAAGGTTTTATTTTTTATATCTTTGATATTTGATATCAAAAATTGTTCTACACTTTCCAACATAATAATCACTCATAATTTTTATTTTATATAATATCATAATATTAATATTTTTTAAAACCATAAAATAATTTATAATCTTATAACGCACGCAGAATAAAGCTAAAAATATAGATTTGTTTATAATTCAAATTTTATTATATTGTTAATTTGGTTTACCGTGCGTTAAATAAATTTTTAAATCTAATTACAATTTGGGTGGGGGCAAGAATTTATAATTAAGCCATAAAGATAATTAGTATTAAAATTCAAAAATAAAGCAATAAACTCTAAAGGGCGGGATATGTAAATAAATTTTTAAACTTATTTTTATAATTTTCCCGCAGAAAAAATATTTATAAAAAATAAATTTAATTTTTTATAAATTTATTACTGTACGTTTAATTGTTTTTCATAATTGTATTTCAATATTTCAGAAAATATTTTGCATGTTTTATTATTTATCTTATATCTATTGGTATTATTTTCTGTAACATATTCTAAATAAACATTCCCTTTATAAAAAAAATCAATAAGTTTATCTATATTATCAATTTTACTAAAACCTATGAAGACCAAACTATTTTCCGCATGCATTAAATCAATTTTAGGAATTACAAATGTATCTACCTTGTTATTAAATTGTACTTCTTTCAACCCTTCTAATAGTTCATCGAATCTAATTATAGTTTGTATAACAAATAAATCATCTCCCATTTTCAGAGTATTAAAAGATAAGGTATTAAATTTTTTCATATTAAATACATAACTACTTGATTTTTTATCATAGCTGAAATATTGTTTAAGAAAATTTTCATCAGCTTTAAAAGTAATAGAATATCCTGTAAAAACAAAAGCAAAAATTAAAATAAAAATTAATAATATTCTTTTCATAAATAAATCCTAATAAAACTTAAATATGTTTACTTAATTATAGTTTATTATTAGGAAAATACAATTAAATAAGTTTTTTAATGTATTTTGAATCCCACCCTTTTAAATTTATAGTTTTAATATCAATTAAAAATTTTATTTATATTAAAAGCTAAATAAGAAAAAGCATACCCACCCAAGTGCTGATTAAATTTAGAATTCTATCAACGCACGGTAAATGCACTATAATATATTATTTAAATTGAATTAATAATCAAACTTATATTTTTAGATTTGCTCACCGTGCGGTTAAAACATAATAAATTTAAATAAAACTTGGGCGGGTGCTATAATTTCTAATAAAGTAATAAGTATAATGAAACTACAATTACAAATTTAAAACAAAAGAGTATAAAGGGCGGGCTTTAGAATAAAATAAAAAACTAATTGTAAAAAAGCAATTATTAAAGTATGATTTTCTATATAGCTTAGGAGTTTTATAAATGGCACTTTTGAAATATCGAGATTATGACAAGTATGTACTAAAATATTTATATGATATAAAAGAAGCTGTACATAAAACTAAAATATACGAAAAAATAAAAGAATATACAAATCCTTCTGATGAAGATTTAAAACTAGTAAAAGAGAATAAATATTCTAAATTTAGTGATAGAGTTGATTGGTCATTAAGTTATCTTAAAAAAGCCCAGTTAATAGAAAATATAGAAAGAGGTGTATATCAAATAACTGACTTCGGTAAAAAATTCTATGAGGAAAATCCTAACTTTGATTTTAAAACATTAAAAGAAAAAACTCCTTATTTAGAAAACAGTAAGAGCAATTCAGATGATGAAGATATAGAAGAAATAGAAGACGAAAACAGAAATGAAATAGAAAAAAGCATTGAAGAATATTATGAAAGCGTGGAGAAAGATATACTCGACCGTTTACAGTCTATGGGTGAGAACAATGTTGACAAGGGCACTAAATTTGAAAATATATGTTTAGAACTGCTTGAGAAAATGGGTTATGGTAAAAAGTACAGAACAGGCGGAAGCGGAGACAGAGGAATTGACGGTACTCTTACTATGGATAAATTCGGATTCGATATGATAGGTATACAATGCAAATGCTACAAAGAAAATAATAAAGTTAATGATACTGAAATAACTAAATTTGCACACGGACTTAAAAATGTTAATGGCATAAACAGAGGAATTTTTATAACTACTTCTGATTATACTCCGCAGGCTAAAAAAGTTGTTGAGGAATTAAAAGATATAAAAATAATTTTGATTAACGGATACAGACTTGCTAAATATATGCGTGAATATGAAGTTGGAGTTAAAGTACTTGAAACAAGAAACATTTATGATGTGATAATATAAATTCATATTTTTACAGCTTTGGTAAAACCAAAAAAGTTGATATAATTTTTTAATTTATCTAATAATATAATTAATATAATAATTTTACTTTTTTGATTTATTTTAAATCCCGCCCTTTTAAATTTATAGTTTTAATATAAATTCAAAATTTTATTTATATTAAAAGCCAAATAAGAAAAAGCACACCCGCCCAAGATTTATTTAGATTTATAATGCATATACCGCACGGTAAATGCATTTAAATATATTATTTAAATTGAATTGATAATGAAATTTATATTTTTAGCTTTGCCCACCGTGCGTTAAAAATCATGCGGTAAAAAAATGCAATAAAAAAACAAGAGTACCATTTTTCAACAGCACTCTTGTTTTATATTTTTTTATTTACTTAAAAATAATAAATTTATTTTCCGTTTGATTTAAGCCACTCTTCGTTTATTTTTATCACTTCCATAACAGCACTTTCACTAGGACTTCCAATCATTGTCTTGTTAGAAACCTGAGCTTCTGGAGTTATACAAGTATAAATATCATCTTCAAACAAATCAGACTCTTTTTTATATTCTTCTATAGAAAGAGTAGAAAGATTTTTGTTATTGTTTATTGAATATACTACAAGACGTCCAGAAACAGCATGTGCATCTCTAAAAGGCATACCCTTCCTTACAAGATAATCAGCAACCTCAGTAGCATTCAAAAATCCTTCATTAACAGAGTTAAGCATATTATCTTTATTAACTTTCATTGTTTTTAATACATTAGGAAGTATTGATAAACAATTCTTAACATTCTCTAAAGAATCAAATATACCCTCTTTGTCCTCCTGCATATCTTTATTGTATGCTAAAGGCAAAGACTTCATCACTGTCAATATAGAAAATAAATTTCCGTAAACCCTTCCTGTCTTTCCGCGAATAAGTTCAAGTATATCCGGATTCTTCTTTTGAGGCATTAAACTTGAACCTGTTGTAAACTCATCATCAAATTCTACAAATCTGAATTCAGAAGTAGAATATAATATCAGCTCTTCAGAAAAACGGCTTAAATGCATCATTATTATTGATAAAGCAGATTCCACCTCAATAACAAAATCCCTGTCAGATACTGCATCTAAAGAATTAAGCATAACATTCTTGAAATTGAGAGTTTCAGCAGTTTTTTTGTTGTCTATTTTGTAGGTAGAACAAGCCAAAGCACCGGCACCTAAAGGCATAACATCTATTCTTTTATAGGCATCAGTCAATCTGTCAAAATCTCTTTTAAACATCTCAACATAAGCACCTAAATAATGTGCAAATGTTATAACCTGTGCCCTTTGAAGATGTGTGTATCCGCTCATATAGGTTTTTGTATGCTCTTTTTGAATGCTTACCAATGTAGAAATTAAATCTAATATTAAAGATTTTATATTCTCTACTTTGTTTTTTAAATGCATTCTCAAATCAAGTGCCACCTGGTCATTTCTGCTTCTTCCAGTATGAACTTTTTTTCCTACTTCACCTACTCTATCAATAAGCCATCTTTCAACTTGAGTATGAATATCTTCTAATTCAAAATCGAATTGAAGTTTATTATTTTCAATATCATCTAAAATTTGTTTTAGACCATTTATTATAGTTACGCTTTCATCAAGAGGAATTATTGAGCATTCTCCAAGCATTTTTGCATGTGCTATGCTTCCTAAAATATCCTCTTTGTACATCTTACAATCGAAGGATAATGAAGAATTAAAATCATTAGCTTCCTTGTTAAGCTCTTTAGAAAAGCGTCCTCCCCATAATTTTTCTTTCATAATTAAATATTTAACCCCATTTTTTTAGCTTGCTCTTTCATTAAAGCATTAACTTTTAAAGGTAAACCGAATAATGTTATGAAGCCCTGAGCATCATGGTGATCATATAATTCGCCTGTAGTAAAGCTAGCCAAGCTCTGATTATAAAGAGAATAAGGAGAAGTAACACCAGCAGGTATAATATTACCTTTGTATAATTTTAATTTTACTTTCCCTGTTACAGTTTGCTGAGTGCTGTCAATGAATGCACTTAAAGCTTCTCTTAAAGGAGTAAACCATCTTCCGCTGTATACTAAATCAGTTAATTTATGAGAAACTACTTGTTTGAAATATAATGTTTCTCTATCTAAACATAAGTGTTCAATTTCTCTATGAGCAGCATAAAGAATAGTACCGCCAGGAGTTTCATATACGCCTCTGCATTTGATTCCTACTACTCTGTTTTCTAATAAATCAACTATACCAACTGCATGCTTTCCGCCTATTTCATTTAAATATTTAACTAAATCAGAAGGAGAGAAAGTTTTTCCGTCTACTTTAGTTGGTATGCCTTTTTCAAATTCTAATTCTACAAACTGACCTTCATTAGGAGCATTCTCTAAAGTGTTTGATAATTTAAGAAGTCTTTCATAATTAGGCATATTAGCAGGATCTTCAAGTTCTAATCCCTCATGTGATAAATGCCAAAGGTTCTTATCTCTTGAATAAGAATCATCTTTTTTCATAGGAACTTCTATGTTTCTTTCTTCCAAGTATTTGATTTCTTCTTCTCTTGAAGCTATGTTCCATTCTCTCCAAGGAGCAATGATTTCAAAGTTAGGAGCTAATGCTTTAACTGTTAATTCAAATCTTACTTGGTCATTACCTTTTCCTGTAGCACCATGAGCTATAGCTGTAGCACCTTCTTCTAAAGCAACTTCAACAAGTTTTTTTGCTATTAAAGGTCTTGCTGCAGAAGTACCAAGTAAATATTTATCCTCATATACAGCTTCAGCTTTAACTATAGGATAGATATAATCTGTAACAAATTCATCTTCGCATTTAACTAATCTGTATTTTACAGCACCAGTTTTTAAAGCTCTTTCCTCTAAACCGTCAGTTTCTGTACCTTGACCAACATCTACACATACAGCGATTACATCATAATCATAATTCTCTTTAAGCCATGGTATAATAACTGTAGTGTCCAAACCGCCTGAATAGGCTAATACTAATTTTTTTTTCATGATAAATCCCTTCTTTACTTATAAAATGTTTTTATTTAATTATTGATTTGCAGGGCTTTGCCCACCACTCTGTGTGCTATGCAGCACCCCACTTCTTTTGCCGACGCTCTGCGTGCCTAGGCAAGGCACCTACTTGGTGTTGCCACAAAGAAGCAAAAAGGCTATATTTTACTAGATACCACTACCAATCGTATTTTATGAAATGTATAAATTAAATAATTTATTTGACATATAAAAACATAATTAATATGATTTAACACTATTTTTTACTTGCACTTTTTGGTTCTTTTTGCGGCGGGAAAAAGAACAATAAAAAATTAATAAATTTTTAGTATATATACAACTCCAGAAATCACAAAGATTTAAAATTAATTTAATATAAATATTATTCCTTTACTATACTGCTCATTATAGCCATTTGAGCATGCATTCTGTTTTCTGCCTCTTCATAAATATATTGAGAATTCATATTGAATACTTCTTCGCTTATCTCCTCACCTTTATGTGCTGGCAAACAGTGAAGTGCTATAGCTCCTTTATTAGCAAGAGCAAATAATTCTTTAGTAAGAGTAAAGCCCTTAAATACATTAAGTCTTTCTTCTTTCTCTTTCTCCTGTCCCATAGAAGCCCATACATCTGTATAAACTACATCAGATCCGCTTACTGCCTCTTTTACATCATTAACAATATCAACGCTGCATCCTGTATTTTTTGCTATATTCTTAGCTACTTCTATAGTTTTTGCATCTGGTTCATAACCTTTAGGAACTCCTACTTTAATATTAACTCCTAAAGAAGTACAGCCTGTTAAAAGACTGTTACATACATTATTACCATCGCCTATATATGTTAATGTCAAACCTTTCAATTTACCGAAATGTTCTTTCATAGTAAATAAATCTGCCATAATCTGACATGGGTGTGAAAGGTCTGTTAAAGCATTTATAACAGGTACTTTTGAATATTTAGCGAAATCTTCAACATCGCTATGAGCAAAAGTTCTAATCATAATCAAATCACAGTATCTTGAAATTACATTAGCACTGTCTTCAATACTTTCTCTCTGTCCCAATATTATTTCATCTTGTTTTAATACAAAAGCATCTCCGCCTAATTTCTTCATTCCTATTTCAAAACTCAAACGTGTTCTTAAACTAGGTTTTGAAAAATACATTACCATTGTTTTATTTTTCATTATATCGATTTCTTCATTGTTCCTTACTTTTGATTTTAACTCGAAGGTATAATCAATCAATGCTAATAGTTCTTCGCTTGTAAAATCTTCTAAATTAATAAAGTCTCTTCCTGATAAATTTACTTTTTTCATATTTGTATCCGTTATTTTAAATTATTATTGCGAGTAATACTATATATCGTTTTTATAATTTTGCAATATTTTTGTTTAGTTTTTTAATTATTTAAATGAAATTGTTTATAATATATAGCACTGATATATTTAGAACAAGTTTAGTTCTTATAAAAAAATACCTAAAATTATAATTTTTCTATTATATCAATACTTAAACCTGTTAATTCATTAATGAGTTTTATATCCATATTTTTATTTTTCATTCCTTTAGCTATTTCTATAGATTTATTTATTTCACCTTCCTCTCTGCCTTTTTCAATTCCTTCAGACCTACCTTCTGCAAGACCTTGTTCCTTTGCCTTTTTTAAATCTAACTCCAAACTCTTATCAAAAAAATATGAATCTATTTCTCTTTTTTTATATTTATCCATTACAGGACTATCATTAACAAAAGTATTACATTTCTTTTCTACTTCTTCAAAAATAGTATTTTCTTTTATAAGTATTGACATGTCTTCCCCCTTAAAGAACTTTACCCAAGAAATAAATTCTTTATTAAGTTTTTCAAAATCTTTTATTTTAGTCATATCTGTTAAATTAAATTTAGGCAATTCAATAAAATGTAACTGACAATGGTCTGTTAATATTCTATTGTTATTCAATTCTTTTAAAACATAGCAGCTATGGACATCGTCTGTTAATATAAAGTTTGTAATATTTATACTAATAACTGCTTTTAATTCATCATAAATTCCGCCTCTGTTCAAACTGCTTGTGTAATTATAAGCCCAATAAAATAAAGCCCTTTTTACAAAATCTTCATTTCCTCTCGCTTGAATTTCTATTAATACAGTTATTCCTGTTTCAGTTGTAGCTTTTATATCAACTATAGATTCTTTTTCATCATAACTTTCTGCTATATTGAATGGATTTAATATTTCAATTTTTGAAAAAGTTGCAAAATCCACATCTTTAAACACAGAATTAATAAAATGTAAAGCTATATGTTCATTTCCAGTATGTGAAAATAGATAACGCACAAAATAATCATTAATCCTATTTAAATTATTTACTGTAATAGGTTCATTTAATATTTTTTTAAGCTTTTCTAAATCTTCCATATTTTTTATTATAATAAAATGTTTTTAGTTTGTCAAAATTTTTCACTACATACAAAAAAAACGTATAACATATACACTATGCCATACGTTTAATTAAGATATAAATATTATATAAAATTAAACTTGCTTATTTACTAATACTGATAATTTCCTATTAACAACATGTTCTTTACCTTTGTTGTTATAGCCTACTTTTTTGCTCTCATTTAAAACTTCTTTCATATTTGCAAATAAATCTAAAGCTTCATCAAAAAGTTTTGGAGCTAATTTGTTTAAATGTTTTAATCTAGCCATTAAAGTAACTAATTCAAGGCGTAATGCAGATATTTTAGCAGTTTTATTTAAAGGTATTCTTCTAATAATATCTGATAAAGTTGCAGTTTCTGATAAATGAGGGAATTTATTTAATACTATCAAGTCTATAACATTTTCTCTTAATTTTCTAAGCTCATTAGCTTCTGTCATCTTTTCATTTTGATGGTCGCAATATAAATGTATATCTTGTAATCTAGTATTGATTATAGAATTAACTTTTTTTTCCTCATCTTCCAATATTATTTTATACACTTCTATTTCTTTTGCTAAAAGAATCTCTATTTTTGTAAGTTCTTCATATAAGTTAAACATAAATACCACCTTTGAATTAACAGTTACTTAAATAGTTATTAGGTAACACACGATAGATTATCGGTCGTAATTATGATTACTTTACATAATTTTTTTTATCAAGAACTGATTTTTTTTAGAACATTATTTAAATTTAAAAACACTATTATAATATATACTGAAAATTTTTAACTTTGTCATTTTTTTAGTCAACTTTTTCCCGCCGCATACGCTCTGCGGACTTCGTCAAAGTTGCTTATATCCTCGACAAGCTCGGATACGCTTCGCGAAAGTGCGAGGATAGAATTAGTACTAAATCATACTAAAATTGTCTTACATGTAAAATAATTTATTGAATTAAAGCCCAAGTGCAGCCTTTCGCCACAGGCGGGCTGTGCCTGGGGCAATACCACCCTAAAGGACTTCCTTCGGTCGCAGGCACTCCCTACGGTCGCAAAAGAAGTGGGGTGCTGCATAGCACACAGAGTGGTGGGCAAAGCCCCATATATTAAAAAGAGAATATAATTTTATTTTTGACAAAATATAGTTGTTTAGGTATACACTAAATTTATTAAAACTTTATAAAAAATTTAGTTTTACAATACTTTTTAAACTTATTTATTGATAATTATAATATTTTAGATCAAATAACTTTTGATAAAACATATTTAATTTACAGATTAATGTTCTACTTCGATGGATTTTATAGCTTTTAAGCAAGTATCTCTATTTTCTTCACCTGTATATGTAAACCAAGCAAGAAGGGCTAATTTTTTAGTAACAGCAGCTACAGTAATAATATAATCATGATCTTCCAATTCTTTTTCATATACTACGCTTTTTATATGACTGCTTTCTACTTTCACATCTAACTCATCGCCTTTGTCTTCGCCAGCAATATCTATTTGCTTTAATACATATTCCATAATAACATCAGTTTCTTCATTAGCAAAAGAATAAACCTGCATTGCTATATATATGTTTATATCTTTGAATTCTATTAAAGTTTTATTATTTTTAAATATATTCATACGCATAGGCAAAACTATTGTAAATCCGGCTGCTATAGAATATCTAGCCAATTCTAATCTGAAACCTATTTCTGCAGTTTGCTGATGAGGATTTTTCTTTTTTTCTATAAACTTTGCCAAATTTTCATCATCTAATTGATGAGCTATATCTATCAATATGTCCCAAGGATATTTAAGATTAGTATCTTTTTTATATGCTTCTTGAAATGAATACATAATTTTTTTGTATGTAGTTCTTTCTCTGTCATCAATAATATCTCTAAAAGGATAAAAAAGCCAAATCATACTTACACAGCTTTTGAACCAAAATTTGGCATTAATCTCCTCATTATCCCAAATAAAGAAATCTTTTGCTAATTCAAGCTTTTCTTCAATACCAGAATTAATAAAATCACTGAACCAATTTTTTCCCCAATATCCTAAAGAAGAAAGAGCAAAGTATTGCTTTACTATATAAGGATAATCAAAAGGCATCGATATCATAAAATTATTGTAACCGCTATCATTATGATGATTTATAAGCATTTGGGCATAGCTAGCCAATGAATTAACAAAGAACTTTTTTAAATCTTCAAAATTTCTATTTCTAAAATATCCGCTTGGGTCTTTATGCGTATCATCTTCTTTGAACTCTATATCAAGTCTTCTTGCTATTCTATCTAAAACACCAACTATAAATCTATGATATCCTGCTCCGAATGCACCTGTACTAATAGTTATAAATATAGTGTCTGTTTTAAACTCAAAATATATCGGATCTGAAGATGGATGAAATGAATATATAAGAGTATTGCCGTCTTCTATTATAGAAAACTCAGAAAGCATAACAAGCGGGTTAATATTAACTTCGTTTAAAGATGATACTATTGCTTTAAATAGTCTATCTTTTGTGGGAATAACCCTTCTATTATCAAATTTGGCTGAAAGCAAAAACTCTATATTCATAATTTAATTAATATTCTACTTATATAAATTTATCATATTTACAGTATACTATAATAACATTTTTTATTATTTTAGCAATATATTTTTGATAAAGTTTTTATATATAATAGTAAATAATTATACTAAATGTGTTATTTTTATAATAAAAACATAAAAAACGGCCAATAAACAATATTTTAAAAAAAATAATATAAATTTTTAACCTAAATAATTTTTAATAATTAAGTAAATTTATTAACTTTGCCTATTGACTTTTTTTGAATGTCATGCTAATATAATATCATCATTTCAAATGAAAGGGCGATTAGCTCAGCTGGGAGAGCGGGTGCCTTACAAGCACTAGGTCGGCGGTTCGAGCCCGTCATCGCCCAATCCTTTTAATCCCTTATCTAAATAATAAATATTCCTATTAAATATCAGTTTTTTAACGATATTAAATTTGAATTAATTTGAAAATTATGTTAGTATTATGTCTCAATTAACATAATTTTTCTTAAACTTAAAAACAAACTTAGTAGAGAGTATATGACTGTTTTACAATATGTATTAATAATAGCTGCTATATTGGCTGTATTAGCGGTTATAAGCCTTATAATTAAAGCTAGTTCAAAATACAAAGCTGTTACAATAGTATTAATCATTATAATAGTTTCTTCTATATCTGCCGTAGGAATAATGTATATTAATAATACTAAAAATATGCTTCCTAATTTAACTGCCGATTTGAAGCAGCAGCAATTAGAAGAAGAAAAAAAGAGAATAAGAAAAGATATGATTATAAGACCGGGAGCTTTAGAAACTATAGCTCTACATTTGGCATACTCAAACAGAATATCACCTCCTACTATAAGAAATAGAGAATTAGGTTTCTATTTAGATGGTATATGGTTCAATTGGGCTGATGGTAAATTATTAACTGATGAAGATATATCAAATCAAGATGCTTATATACCTTTCGGATTTTATTCTTATACTGTAGACGGAATGCCTAAACTAGAAGAAGAAACTCCTGAAAGAACAAAAGAGCTTCAAGAATACTACAAAAAAAGAGTAAATAACACTAAATATATAAATAATAAATTTTTAGATACGCTTTATGACGGTACTAATGAACGTTCTTTAGTAAAACATATTAGTACTGAAAGTATATTAGGATACAAAGTAAGAGTGCATGATTATGTATATGAACAGCTTTCTAATGTAAGTGTGGAAGTAAAACTTATAGCCCAAACTAATCAGGAAACAAAAGAATTTTTAGATTCATTAAAAATTGTAAGCGGATATGTTTGGAAAATTATTTCAAAAAGTGCAAGCAGAAGCTATCATAGTTATGGTGTTGCTTTTGATACTTTGCCTAAAAAAAATAATGGAAAACAAATTTATTGGGCTTGGACAAGAGTGAATAATAAAGCTTGGTATGCTGTTCCTTATGAGAAAAGATGGCATCCTCCTAAAACAGTTGTTAAAACTTTTGAGAAGTATGGTTTTATATGGGGAGGGAAATGGCATAATTACGATACTATACATTTTGAATATAGACCGGAACTTATTATATACAACAAAATAAAAAATGATGAAGATGCCACTTATGAACTTATAGAAAAATACGGTATATTCTAATAATTTAAATACATATATTAATTTTGACAATTTTATTTATAAGTATATAATATTATGAAAATTAAATTATGGAAACTAAAAAGATTTTAAAAATAAAAAATACTTATGATGATTATGATATAGATAATGCTATACCTTTATTAGCATCTTCAGGCATAATTATTTCAAGAGATAGATTTGATATTATATTAAATTTTGATGTAGTAGATTTAAAATTGCTTGAAAAACTAGCATATAATCCATTAATTAAAAAAATTGTAGAAGAATTATATAAAATAAGGTCTTTCTCAAGTTCTAATGGAAAAATAGTGTTTAAGAGCTTTAATAAAGAAAAAAAAGTAAAAAATAAAAAAGAAAATAGTAAAAAAAGATTGGCATATGAATATTATAAAAAAGATTTTTTTAAAATTAATAATCAACTGGATGAAAAATATTTAAATAAAATTTACTATGCCGATTCATTAGAACTATTAAAAAATTTTCCAGATAATTGTATAGATATAGTATTAACTTCTCCTCCATATAATTTTGGTATAGAATATAAAAATACAGACGATGTGAATATATGGAAAGATTATTTTGATAAGTTGTTTTTAATATTTAAAGAATGTATTAGAATATTAAAAAATAGCGGTAGAATCATAATTAATGTACAGCCTATGTTTTCTGATTATATACCTACTCATCATTTAATAAGTAATTTTTTTATAAAGGAAGGATTAATTTGGAAAGGGGAAATAATTTGGGAAAAAAATAATTATAATTGTAAATATTGTACTTGGGGTAGTTGGAAAAGTCCTTCTGCACCATATTTAAAATACTCTTGGGAGTTTGTAGAAATATTTTGTAAAAATTCATTGAAAAAAACTGGCGATAAAAATAATATAGATATAGAAGGCGAAGAATTTAAAAAATGGGTTTATGGAAAATGGAGCATCGCACCAGAAAGAAACATGAAAAAATATAATCATGATGCTATGTTTCCTGAAGAATTGGTAAATAGATTGTTAAAACTATTTTCTTATAAAAACGATATTGTATTAGATCCTTTTAATGGTGTTGGAACTACAACTAAAGTTTCTAAAAAATTGGGGAGAAGATTTATAGGCATAGATATATCGGAAGAATATTGCCAAACAGCAGAAAAAAGATTAATGGAGGAGATATAATGATAACTAATAAAGACGAGGCTTTAAATTTTTTAAATAATAAAAAATTTAATTCTAATTATAGACATTGCTCAAATATAAAGAAAAAACTAAAAGATGAAAAAAATGAAGATAATATTCAATTTTTATTTAAGTGTATTGAACAATATAAAATATATGATGAAAATTTTGACTTAAATAATTTTGATAATATGACTAATGCTTGGAATAATTATTTATTTTTTATTAGAAAAAATAATAATCGTAATGGAAAAAATATATATACTTCACAATCAAAGTTTGAATCTACAATACTTGAAGAAAGTGTATTTAGAATGTTTAGTAATATTGAAGACAGTATAATAAGAGTAGGTGCTACCAAAGCTTATTCTAACATGTACTTTTCACCGTCCGATTTTAATACTTTTAAAAAAGAGACTGCATTTAAGTTTAATACAAAAGATCAGGATTTTGCAATATACAAAGAAGTAACAATTAATGTAGACAATAAAAATGAAAATACTTCTATACCAATAGTTGCTATGGAGTGCAAAACATATTTGGATAAAACTATGCTTGAAGGAAGCGTAGCTACTGCCGAAAAAATAAAAAATGGTAATCCATATTGCAGATTTTGCATAATTACAGAATCTTATGAAGTAGACTTTAATGTTGATATTAAATCTACAAGATTAGATCAAATTTATGTATTGACAAAATCTAAAAGAAGAAATGGTGAAAGTATAATAAGAAAAGATGTATTGGAATTATTACATAGAGATACTATAAAGCATTTAAAATCCAATTGGTCTGATGTTGAAAAGAATATTTATGAATATGGAATTGTATTATGAATTTAAAAAGCTAATATCTTAAGAATAAAGTATGAATGATGATATTTTTAAAAAATATTTAGAAAAACTAAAAAAAAATAAATATAATTTTAGAGCCGTAACAAAATTAATTAATTATAATTCAGCAGATAATAAATACCAATTAAAACCTGCAAAAAATAATCTTTTCAGCGTCTTATATAATAATAAGCCTCTTACTTCAACTTATGCTCCTA
Organism: Brachyspira pulli; assembly: GCF_036997785.1. Classification (NCBI taxonomy): domain Bacteria; kingdom Pseudomonadati; phylum Spirochaetota; class Spirochaetia; order Brachyspirales; family Brachyspiraceae; genus Brachyspira; species Brachyspira pulli. The sequence goes on along the minus strand of NZ_JAWLQI010000034.1, from coordinate 17,237 downwards.
TGGAAGAAGCTAAAAGATTAATAAGTCAATTTATAAAAGATGATAAGGAACATATAGGAATATTTTTATCTATTGCTTCATTCTATCATATAGAATATTTTCTATCATTAAATAAGAATAATAAAGCTATAATAATAGAAAAAGATATTGAAATTGTAAAACTGATATTAGAAAATATTGAAGAAAAAAATTTAGAAAACATCATCATAATATTGAATGAAAATATAGAAAGCATACTTGCATTCTTTAATTTTTATATGAATGATTATGATACAAAAAGAATAGTATATATAAGACATGTAAGAGCTTCAAATATAGATACTGAAACTACAGAATATTATGACAATGTTAATATATGTTTAGCAAACAGCATAAAAGAAAAATTGATGTCATTAACTTCTAATTATTATTTTGCTCCTATATGGGCTAGAAATATATTATATAATATGCATTTCAATAGAGGATATTCTATAAAAACATATCAGAATATTTTAGATAAAAAGATTCCTGTTCTTCTAGTTTCTGCCGGAGCTTCTATTGATAATTATATAGAAAAAATAAGAGAATTATCTAAAACACATTTTGTTATAGTTTTATCTCATGCATTTAATACATTAATAAAAAATAATATAAAACCTGATGCTGTAGTTTCCACTGACGGAGGTTTTTATTCTTCAATACATATTTTAGAAATTCTAAAAGAAGAAAATAAAGATATAAATATTTTTACAACTCATAGTGCTTATCCTTTTCCTTTTACTCATATTGAAGATGAGAGAATATTTTATTTTTCGCATGATGAAAGCCTTGAGAAAATATTATATCCTATTAATGATATAGATGATAAAGAGAGTAATATATATTTTTATATGGAAGGAAGCGTTATAATGCCTGCTTTAAGAATAGCGTATATGCTTGCTCCTAAATATATACTTCTTGCAGGATGTGATTTTTGTCATATTGATGATAAAAGCCATTCAATTTATTCAAATGCTGTGGCTTTGGATTTTATTAACAGCAGCAAATTGAAAACTTTTGAGAATGCCAAATATAAAAGGCTTAATGATAATCAAAAAGTAAAATGTTATGATAATATTTACAGAAATACTTCATCTTCTCTTATAAGCTATAAAAATCATTTTGAAAATCTTATTCAAGAAATTTCAAATATGATTGATGTATTTACTTTAACTAAAGAATCTGCTAATATAAATAATGTAAAAATATTTAATGAAGATATAGCAAAAAACAATACAGAAAAAAAAGATATAAAAATAACAAACTATATAAGAGAAAAAATTGATAAACAAAATTTAATAAAGAAAATTAATGAGTTTATAAATAGTAATGATAATATATCAGAAATTGGTAATTTGATATCTCCTTGGCATGTTGATGAGGTAGAAAAATCAAGAATTACTTATGAAGAGTTTAAAAATTACATAAATAAATGGTATAATGATATAGAAAAATTATTGTATTGAATGTATTTTATTTCTAATAATTTTTTACAAATTAACGATAATATGTTAAGTAAACATAATATGTATACATGATAAAAACAGGAGAATATATGACAAGAATAATATTTGTATTTATATCTTTAATTATCTTCAGTTTACAGGCATTTCCTAAAGCTGTAACTACATACTATAATAATTGGAAAATAAGAGAAATAGTTTATGATAATACAGACACAAAAACTGTTACAATGACTATGAAAAATGATAATAATTTTGAAATATATATAGCTTCAAGAGGAAATCAATTGAGCGTTAGCATAAATTGGTATAAAGACCGTATAGATGAAAATACTCCTATAGTTGAATATAGTTTTGATAATGCATCTTCAAAATCTGTTGAACCTATAATGAGATCATCAGCAGAAAATTTCGATATATTATATACTATATCACCAGCATTCGGAATCATTCAAGAAAAAGAGATGGTAGAATTCTTTAAAACATTAATAAGAAGTAAAAGTTTGACTATAAGACCAAACAATTATGGTGAAAAATACAAAATTAATATTGTAGGTTTAAAACAAGCTATAGAAAAGACTGATTTTTCAGGCACTTTATTTGATAAGTATAAAAGTCAAATATTAAGATAATTCTACACTGTTATATTTTAATTCATCACCGCACGCAGAATTAAACTAACAATATAAATTTATTATAATCCAAGTTTTATTAATATTGTTAATTTAGTTAACCGTGCGTTAAACGCATTTTAAGGTTAATTTAAACTTGGGCGGGTGCTGGAATTTATAATTAAGCTATAAAGATGATTAACACTTTAAATTCAAAATAAAGCAATAAACTTTAAAGGGCGGGATATGTAAGCAGATTTTAAAACTTATTTTTAATCCCGCCCTATAGACTTTCAATTTTTTATTATATTTCTGAACTATTTTTCTTTTAAATATGAACTGTTATTTTAGCTGCCCACCCAGATTTTTTTTAAATTTATCACATTATACACCTCACGCAGAATTAAACTAACAATATAAATTTATTATAATCCAAGTTTTATTAATATTGTTAATTTAGTTAACCGTGCGTTAAACGCATTTTAAGGTTAATTTAAACTTGGGCGGGTGCTGGAATTTATAATTAAGCTATAAAGATGATTAACACTTTAAATTCAAAATAAAGCAATAAACTTTAAAGGGCGGGATATGTAAGCAGATTTTTAAAATTAAAATATATTAAAGTTATACTGTACATAATAAATATTTTAATAAGCACAGTATAACTTTTTAAATCAAAAATTAAAATCCTAATTCTTCATCTATAAATATAATATGTATTCTGTCTTTTATATGGCATTTATTAACTACAATTGTATAAGCACATAATCTTTTTTCTATATCACAATTTTCTTCATCGCAAACCATATTACCTACACAACAAGGATTATCTAATTTAAATCTCACAGAATTTTCACCGGCAGCAATACTTCTCACTCTTTTTATAGCATCTTTTTCTGTATCGCAAACTTTATTTCTTCCAACAATTAAAAATACTTTTTTAGGCCCATAAATAGTAGCAGCTACCCTATTTCCGCCTCCATCTGTTGATACTATATCACCATTCTTTGTTATGGCATTAGCAGAACATAAATAAACATCACTGCTGAATGCTTTTACTTCTGCTTCAGCTTTTAATTCTTTATTGTTTCTATCAATAAAATTTTTATAGCTTTTTAAATCCTCTAATATACCCATTTGATTAACTGAAGTACTTCCGCCAAAAGTTATAACATCATCTTCTTTAATAAGAGATAATATAAACTTTTTAGCTTCTTCTTTGTTGGAAAAAGAATCAAATGCAAAACCTTTTTTATTGAATTTATCTTTTAAAACTAAAGATAATTTTTGAAAATATTCTTCCTGAACTGTCATAAAAAATCCCTCATTTATTTTTAAACTTTGATTTAGTATAGTACAAGTAATATTTTTTTCAAGCAAATAAAATTTATTTAAAACCCCACCCTATTATATTTATTATTTTATTTATAAATTTTAATTTTATTATCCTTATAACTTAATCATAAATTTTAGCACCCACCCAAGTTTTTTTTAAATTTGTTATTCTATTACCGCACGCAGAATAAAACTAAAAATATAGATTTATTTATAATTCAAATTTTATCATTCTTTAAATTTCATTCACCGTGCGTTAGATAGATTTTAAATTTAATTAACACTTGGGCGGGCATGCTTTTTTATTTTTGCATTAAAAAATATTTAAAGATTATAAAATGAAATAAAAGCAATAAAGTATAAAGGGCGGGATATGTAAAATAAATTTTAAGTAAAATACATTGACATAACTTGTTTTTCTTTTAGAATATTCATATTAATTTTTATTTAGGTTCTTACTTATGAAAGTACTATTATCAATTATATTAATTTTATTTAATATTAATATTTTATATTCAATGAGTCTTTCTCCAGAAATTGGCATATTTATGAATATAGGCGGTTCAAAAATTTTCACTAAAACAGAAGTAAATCAGAATAAATATTCATACCTTGTTGATTTCAAAACAATAAAAGGTGATATATTTGTAGATTTTGAAGCTATTTTTCAATTAGGTGTAAAAAACAATATTAATAATAATATAGTTACTGGCTTAACTTCTCTTTTAGAAATAGGATACAGCCCATATATAATAAGTACAACATATAAAGGTAATGATAAATATAAAGATTATACTTTTACAGATAGAGTTTATCTTTATAGTTTAGTTTTAGGTGCTTTAGAAAAAATAGTTTTTAACAATTTTTCTATAGGTATAGGAGCAGGTGTATTATTTCCAATATCTGGTTATGGTATTTCAAATAACCCTGAGAATGTAATAACATCTGTACTTATGCCAATAAGAAATGCCTCAATGATTTCACCTTATAGTAAGGAATTAGATTATGCATATATAAAAAAGATATTTAAAGTTCCTGTTGCACCATATATAAAGATAACTGCTGAGTATGCATTCAGACCTTATAAAATGGATAATGCTGAAATGGATTTCGTACTTGGAGTATATTTGAATTATAACTTTGGTATGAAGTATGATACTTCTGTATTAAATAGTATTATACCAGAATTACATAACGATTATGGCCCTAGCGGCGGAATGTTATATAAATATGATTATTCCAATTTAGATTTTGGGTTTACATTGGGTGTTTCTTTTAGAGCTTTAGAATAATTCAATATTTAATAAAAACCGTTATGATAGTAAATATATCATGACAGTTTTTAATTTTATTCTAAACCCCACCCTTTGTATTTTATTATTTTATTTAGAAATTTTAATTTTATTATCCTTATAACCTAATCAAAAATTTCAACACCCACCCAAGTTTTTTTAAATTTGTTGCTCTATTACCGCACGCAGAATAAAACTAAAAATATAGATTTATTTATAATTCAAATTTTATCATTGTTTAAATTTCATTCACCGTGCGTTAGATAGATTTTAAATTTAATTAACATTTGGGCGGGCATGCTTTTTCTTTTTTACTTATTTAAGAAAATAGAAATATATGAATGTAATTAGATAAAAATAGATAGAGGGCGGGATTTATAAAAAGACTATAAAAAAATAGCCAGCCCCATTAAAAATAATAATGAGACCAGCTATTTTAAATTAGTTTGCTATAAAACGTACTATAAAAATTTAATCAACCAATTATTGGATCAAACGTAAAGCACCTTGGTTCATAGTATTAGCTTGAGCTAACATAGCTAAATTAGCTTGACTTAAGATTTGGTCTTTAGCAAATTTAACAGAAGTTTCAGCCATATCAGTATCTCTTATTCTGCTTTCAGAAGCTGCAGTGTTTTCATAAGCGATCATTAAGCCTTGAGCAGTAAGCTCTAATCTGTTTTGATAAGCACCAAGATTAGATCTTTGTTTAGAAACTTTCATTAAAGCTTCATCAACTAAACCTATAGCACTGTTAGCTTTGTCTATAGAAGAAATAGAAATACCAGTACCTTCAGCAGTTTGTAAACCTAAAGCAGCAGCAGTCATAGTTCCGATATAAACTCTTCTTCTTTCGTCCATGTTTGCACCCATATGAAACCACATAGAAGCAACAGGAGCACCGCCCTCATTAGGGTTAGCGAATCTACCAGTTAACATGTTAAGAGTATTGAACTGAGCTTGGCTAGCAATACGGTTAACTTCGTCTACTAACTGAGAAACTTCAACTTGAATAAGCATTCTGTCAGCATCAGTATAAATACCGTTAGCAGATTGTACAGCTAATTCACGTATTCTTTGTAATATGTCTTGGCTCTCTTGAAGGTAACCTTCAGTAGTTTGTATGAAAGATATACCGTCTTGAGTGTTTCTTTCAGCTTGACGTAAACCACGGATTTGTGTTCTCATTTTTTCAGATACAGCTAATCCAGAAGCATCGTCTCCAGCTCTGTTGATTCTTAATCCAGAAGATAAAGCAGACATATCTTTAGCAAGATCTACATTTCTGAATTTTAAAGTACGTTGTGCATTTATAGCACTAATGTTATTATTGATGATCATCGTCATCCTCCATGATATTTATTCAAAAAGGCATCCGTGCCTAATTGTCAAAAAAAATATTAAAGAGAATTTATGGTATTCCGACAATCAATAATGACTATATGAAGTTGCCAAAATACCATTAAATCCTATATTAGGAATATAAAACGCCAAAATATATTCCTACAAATTATATGGTATCAACAAAGCAAACAGGGAGTTCGAGACCGCCAAATACTTGAACTCTCATTTTGCTATACCTAAATTCTCGGCCTAGTCGGAATAAAGTTTAATTTTATTTAGCATTTTTTTCGATTTTTTATTAAAAAATTACAAAAAGAACCGGTTACAATACATTTTACACATAAAATTAATAAAAAACTCTATTTTTTTAATTCTATGATAAAAATATCATAGCTAAAATCATATAATTCTATCAAAACAATAATAAAAACTCTAATTTTATAAAGAAACTGCATCAATTAACTTTATAAAGTTTAATTATAATTAATAAAAAAATTAATTTTTTTTTAAAAAAGTTAATAATAAAATTTCCACTAAATACTAGATACTTATAATAATTTCATAGTAGAAACAGTAAATTCTGTAAAATTTAGTCTAAAGTTCCGTATTTTATTTACATTATTTTTACAATTATTGATATATTTGTAGTGTATGTATTATAAAATATATTACACATCTAGTATTTGTAAAGATATTGTAAATTATTTGTAAATAAATATTGCGTAAATACATCAATCTGCTATAATAATAAATGTAAAGAGAATTTACAAATAATTACTGAAAGGAGATACAGTATGACTAATAACTTAAAACTTTTTATAAGAATAACACCTAGCCAATTACCAGAAAACATAAGAAATTTTTTGAATGCTAATTACAGCAAAGCAAAAATAGTTTATATTGATAAAATAAAAGATGAATACGAAATAAAATTGAATAACGGTATATACATCAATTTTGATAAAAACGGACACTGGAATTATATAAGCAGTGATGACAAATTATCAGAACAATTGCTCCCAAAAAATTTAGCAAGCAAATTAAAAAGCATAATGAAAAAATATAAAAATGCTGATGTATTTGAAATAAGCAAAAGAATAGAGTTCTACAGAGTAAAATTAACTAATTCTTTAGAATTATGCATAAGACATAATGGACAGGTATTGTCAGCATAATTAGTTATATTTGTATCTATTTTTTAGTCTTTTTATATATTGGCTTGGAATTCTTAATGGATTTCAAGCCTTTTTAATATTTAAATTTTTAAATATTAAAAGTTTTATGATGAATCTATACAAAAAATATTCATTTTGTAAATAATAAATATACAACTTTATATAATTTTTATAAAAGCCTCCATATTGTAAAACCTAATTACTTAATAAGAATTATTATCAAATAAAAATAATTGATTATTTTTTATATTATGATACTATTATACAATAATAAATAAGGATAAAACAATATGATAAAGAAAACAATATATATTATTATAATTGCATCTTTACTATTAATGTCAAGTTGTGGTAAAAATGCAAATCAGGCAACATCACCTATTACAGTTAAAGAAGCAGAAAGTGAATACACAGTAAAAGGATTAGATTCTAAATACAATGCAACTTGGCAATTTTTTAATGCTGACAGTACAGGAAATAATGGAGTTGATGTTGTTATAAAAGATGGAGAAATAAGCGGTTTAGTAGTATCGAATAAAAAAACAAAAGTAACTTTTACAAAAGATGATATTTATAGTATAAAAGATGAAAATAAAAATAAATATTATGACAGATACTATGGATATATATTAAGTTCTTCTGACTGGGTTGGAGAAATACAATTTCCTACTGATGAATATGAAACTGTAGGATATATCTATGCCAAAAGCAAAAAAAATTCTGATATGATAGTTGGAATACTTGATAAAGCTCCTGGCCCTAGAGAGGGAATAGATAAAGGATTCTATGGAAAAAGAAGCCGAACAGATAATGGAATAAAGAAAACAGTAGATATACAAGAAGATTTTGTAACATATTCTGAAAATGGTGTAGAAAAAGTAAAAATACCTTCAAAATTCTTTGACTTATCTAAGGGAGGAGGATTTTATGGATATAGCATAATGCTTGGTCTTCTATATCCTGGTGTATCTATAAATGTACATAATTCAAAAGATGTAAGTATATTACCTAGTGTATACTTTGAATATATTGATTATAATTATTACCTTAATATACAATTAAGAGATGATGGTGTTCCAATTTCAGCAAAATATGATAAAAAAGAAACTATAATATCTCAAGGCGATCTCCTATATGCCAAAGAGTAACTAAGCCATTATTTATCAACCATAAATTTATAAGATGCTTTAAATAAAGTTTTTATTTAAAGCATCTTTATTTTTTAACGATAACTTAAAATGATATATTTTATTTTATGGTTTTTTTATGATAAATTTAAAAAAAATTGCTTTTATATTTTCAATAATTATTGCCTTTAATAGTTTGTTATTTGCCAACAATTTTAAGGTAATATCAAGACAAGGCGAAGCATCTGTAATAGTCAATGAAGAACATGCAGACATAGATGTAAAAAAAAGTTTCCCTGATGATTATTTCTCTATATCTACAAAAGAATCATCATATTTAGTAATAGTCAATGGAGAAAAATCCATTATATTAATGCCTAATTCTAAAATTACTTATGAAAGCAATAGATTTACTCTTCATAATGGGTATATCTATATAAAAACAAAACATAATGATGATGTTCAAATGACAATTGCAAAAGACAATAATGCCTACAATTTCAAAGGAAAATCTTTTGCTATTGTAGCTTATGATGATGAAATATCTGCTATTACTTATAATAATGCTGTAAAAATTACTCCTGAAACATCTTTAGGTGTAAGTTATTATTTAGAGCCTCATCACAAAACATCAATACTTCCTATTTTAAATGGGCCATACAAAACAACTGAAAATGAAAAAACATTAATAGAAAGTGTATCAAGACAATTAGATATGGAAGTTGCCAGTCATTTAAATGAAGATATAGAAAGATATAATTTCAAAATAATGGAAGGCACCAAGAATGAAACAACTATATATAGAGTTGTACACCCAGAAAAAGGCCCTAATGTATTTTTAATAGTTCCTCATGGAAGCGAGAGAGTTGGTACTGATGTTGCTATGGAAAGAATAAATATGCCTATAAAAAAAGGAAGTCTTACTATAGTGCCTATTGCTGTACCGGAAGCATACAGAAAAAATACTAGGGCTATAGAAGGTCAGGATATTAACAATAGATTCTTTGATAAGAAAATATCAAGAACTGATACTGATAAATTGGCAAAAAAGTATATGGAAATGCTTGATGAATATGATATAGATGTTGTTCTTACTTTACATGAAGGTAATGGATTTAAAGAATTCTTTGGGGATTCCATTATATACGATACTAGAAAATTAGATGATAAAGTAGTTAAGGTACTTAATAATATAAACTCAAGAATAGAACCTATGAAGTTTAAATTCAAACAAATGTACTATCCTATGCCTACAACTATAACTTATTATGCCACAAAAAAGAATATAGAGGCATTTGGAATAGAATTAACTAGAAATTTAGATTATGACAAAAAAAGAATAATAATGCATACTATATTAAGTGAATTTTTTAAAATATATGAAATGGAATAAAAATTTTATAAATATATTATAAAATTTCAACGCACGCAGAGTAAAGCCAAAAATATAGATTTATTTGTAATTGCAATTTCATTATATTGTTAATTTTGTTTACCGTGCGTTAAATAAAGTTTTAAAATTTAAACAAAATTTGGGCGGGTGCTGGAATTTATAATTAAGCCGTAAAAATAATTCATGTTATAATTTAAAATAAAGCAGTAAATTTTAAAGGGCGGGATATCTAAATAAAGTTTTAAAGCTTAATTACATTTGCCCACCCTTTATCTTTATTAAGATAATTTACAATTATTGTTTTTTATTTCTTTGATGTGTAAATAGAATTGTTAACGCCCACCCAAGATTTTTTAAAATTTGTAATGCATTAACCGCACGTTGAATAAAACTAAATATATAGATTAATTTGTAATTCAATTTTTATTATATTGTTAATTTTGTTTACCGTGCGTAAAGTTCATTTCAAGCCATATTTATCTTGAATATTTTTTATATTTCCTTTAGCTGTATTATTGTTAGGGTCTAATTCTAAAGCCTTTTTAAAATCTTGTAATGCCTCTTGATACTGACCTAATTTTTCTTTAGCAAATCCTCTATTATTATAAACATCGCTATCACTAGGGTTTAACTCTATAGATTTATCATAATCTTTAATAGCTTCTTTATATTCTCCTAAATTATATTTTGCATTTCCTCTATGTATTATAAGCAGATATATAATCAGGATTTAATTCTATAGCTTTGTTATAATCTTTGACTGCCTCATCATATTGTTTAGAATTATATTTGGCTACACCTCTATTATAATAAGAATCAGGATAATTAGAATTTAACTCTATGGACTTATCAAAATCCTTAATAGCTTCTTCATACTCTCCTAAATTAGATTTTGCATTTCCTCTATTATAATAAATAGTGCCATTATTAATATCTAACTCTATAGCCTTATCATAATCTTCTATAGCTTCCTCATATTCTCCTAAAGCAGATTTAGAAATCCCTCTATTGTTATAAGCAATACTATCATTAGAATCCAATTCTATTGCTTTATCATAGTCTTTTACTGCTTCTTCAGATTGTCCTAAATTATCTTTAGCAAGTCCCCTATTATAATAAGCCATACTATTATTAGAATCTAAATCTATTGATTTACTATAATATTCAATAGACTCTTCATATTGTTCTAAAGCAGAATGTACATTACCTAATAATAAATAACTTTCAGCATTATTTTTGTCTAGTTCTAAAGATTTATATGCATCATTTTTTGCTTCTTCATGCTGTTTTAAGGCATTTTTTGATCTGCCTCTAGCACTATAATATTTTGACGTACTATTATCAAGTTCTATTGCTTTATCAAAAGATTCTACAGCTTCTTTGTATTTTTTCTCTTTATGATAATTAATACCTTCTTCATAATATTTTTCTGATGACATATTTTACCTCAAATAATTTTTTATTATAAAAATAATATATTTCATTTTTTAGTATTTTCAAGTTAATATTATTAAAAATCCCACCCTCTATGCACATTATTTTTATTTGAAATTATGACTTTTTATTTCTTTGAAGCATAAACAGAATTTCTAATAACCCACCCAAGATTTTTTTAAAATTTGTAATGCATAAACCGCACGGAGAGTAAAGCTAAATATATAAATTTGTTTTTTATTCAAATTTTATTATATTGTTAATTTTGTTCACCGTGCGTTAAAAATATTTAAAATCTAATCACCACTTGGGCGGGTGCTAACAAATTATAATTAAGCTATAAATATAATTAATTGTTGTAATTCAAAATAAAACAGTAAACTTTAAAGGGCGGGGTATGTAAATAAAGTTTTAAAGCTTAATTAGATTTGCCCACCCTTTATCTTTATTGATTCAATTTTATATTATTGTCTTTTATTTCTTTTAAATATTAACTGAATTGTTAACGCCCACCCAAGATTTTTATAAATTTGTAATACATTAACCGCACGCAGAATAAAGCTAAATATATAGATTTATTTGTAATTCCAATTTTATTATATTCTTAATTTTGTTTACCGTGCGTTAAATAAATGTTTATATTAATTTTTATTTATTATCTTGTGCTGGCGTTATCATCTCTTTCATCTATATTTAAACTGAGTATTCTAAGACCTTCAGTACCTAATACAGATTTTAAAGCTATTAAGAAAGCTGTATCTCTGCTTGATGCAATATTACTTTTATATAGCTTCATAGCATATCTTGCCATATTTATACCATCTCTTACAGAAAAAGATGCATTATGTATATGAGATTTTTGTAAGAATCCAACAGTAATTTTTAATATTTCATCATCAGCAAAAGGAAGATTCATTTTTAATATATCATACTCTTCTTTTACATCAGGGAAAGGCAATTCTATAGTAGGCTGTAAACGTGAATGTATATATTCAGGAAGCTCAAATGTACTAGCATCATCATTCATAGTAACTATAATTCTGAAATCAGGGTGAGCCTTTATTTTTATACCAGCTATAACACTTTCAACGTATCTTCTGTCATCAAGCAAAGGAGCAAGAGAAGCCCAAGTTTTTTCGCTCATTCTGTTTCCTTCATCTAGTATGGCAACTCCTCCTTTAATCATAGCAGTAACCAAACTTGAAGCATGATAGCTTATTTTATTGTTTTCTGATATAACTGGAATTACTATCAAGTCCTCAGGTCTTGTGTCTACAGTACATTGAAATATATAAACATCTCTGTTAAGAAGTTCTTTAGCTACATAATATGATAATGTAGTTTTACCAGCACCGGGCTTTCCTACGATTCTAGGGTTTAGAGGTATATCATCTTCTGAAATTATATGCCAAGAGGCCATTATTTGTCTAACTAAATCATTTTGTCCTGTCCATTTTATATTTAAATTATCTGGGTGTGATAATGTAAGTTCAACATTTTCTATTTGTACTTTGTCCATTTTAGCCTCTTATTTTAGAAAAAATTATATTATTTAATGATATTATTAATCCAATAAAAAGTCAATTATTTATAATAATTTTAATAACTTTATTGATTATTTGCCTTTTATTTATATATTTAAAGTTATAGTAAAAAAATAGAAGGTATTTTTTATGTTAAAAAGGTTTGTATATATTTTCTTATTAATAATAATTATAGTTTCATGTGGTAAAAATGCATCTTCATCTGATAATAATTCAGATAGTAAAAATGGCTCCTCTATAGAAGAATCAAAGTTTTATATGCTTAGCGGTAATATATCGGGAGAAAAGGCTTCTATGTATTTGTATGTTAATAGTAATAAAAACAGCATAAGCGGATATTATTATACAAAAAATAAAAAGGCATTAATTACTGGAAGTATTAATAATAATAAATTAAACATGCAAGAAGTAGATGAAAACAATAATATGCATGCCACTATAAATGGTGTATTGAGCGATGATATAGTTTTTAGTGCAGAAATAAAATACGATGAAAGTAATGAAGTTAAAGATATGGAGTTTGCTCTTAATAGAAATCTGCCAGTATATTATGCTAATATTATAGATTATTACAAAAATGATATTATAAGTAATTCTATATTTTCATATCATAGAACTTCATTTTCATTCAGTAAAAATAATGAAAATGAAACATTAAATATTGATAATTCTATAATGTACATAGAAGAAGAATGTAATAATTATTATAATGAATGGAAAGCTTTATTATATGTAGGTTCAAGCAATATAACTTATGAAATAGATAATACTGTTAATGTAGGTTATATAGACAGCAGAGTAATAGCACTTGATAACTATTCATCTATGTATACAGGCGGAGCTCATGGCAATACAGCAAATATTCAGGAAGTGTTTTCTTTGGAGAGTTCTAATCTCATTACGATAAGAGATTTAATAAGCGATTTTAATAATCCTAATTTAATATCATTAATGAGAGAAAAAATATTAAAGACTGGAAGCACAAAAGAAGATTATTTTGATTTTAATTCTATCACTATGGAAAATTCAACATATAGAATACTTCCTAATTCTATTAACTTTATATGGCAGCCTTATGATATAGCACCTTATTCTACAGGAACAACGGAAATAAGTTTTAGTTTTGAAGAATTAAAGCCATTTGTAAAAGAAGGCTCTCCATTATCATATTTGTTTATATAAATAATTATTAATATAGTTAATAAAAAATAGGCATCAGAGAAATAATTTCCCGATGCCTTTTTTATTGACAAGAATTTTATTATTATAATGTTTTCATATCTATTACATATCTAAATTTAGCCTGACCAGATGTAAGTTTTTGATATGCTTCATCTATTTGATTAGCTGAAATAATTTCTGTTTCAGGATAAATTTTATGCTTTAAAGAAAAGTCTAACATCTCTTGAGTTTCTTTAATACCGCCTATCATAGAACCATAAACTTTTTTACCGCCGGCAAATATTAATCTTGCTAAATCTATGCTTTGTTTTAATTCTGCAGGTGGAAGTCCTACTATAGCCATTTCACCGCCGTATTTAAGAAGTTCAACATAACTATTAATATCATAACCAGTAGGAATTGTAGATATTATTAAGTCAAAGCGTACAGGAACATCTTTTGTAGAAGTGAATAAATCTTTAGCTCCCATTTCTAAAGCTTCTTTTTTCTTTTTATCGTTTCTAGCAAATACATAAACTTGAGCACCCATATTAACAGCATATTTTACAGCCATAGAACCAAGTCCGCCGAAACCAGCAACACCTACTATGTCCCCTTCTTTTACACCAGAAAATTTAAGAGGTGAATAAGTTGTAATTCCTGCACATAAAAGAGGTGCCACTTTTTCCATTGGAGCATCTTTTGGTACAGTAATAGCAAATTTTTCACTTACTACTATATTATTAGAATATCCGCCGTAAGTAGGTTCATCATTATGGAAATGGTCTTTACAGTCATAAGTAGCTACAGTTTGTCCTCTTTCACAGAATTGTTCATGACTTCTTTTACAAGCTTCGCATTCTCCGCAAGAGTTAACCATACAGCCTACACCAGCATAATCTCCGATTTTAAATTTAGTAACATTCTTTCCAACAGCTACTACCTTTCCAGCAATTTCATGACCTGGAACCATAGGATATATTCCTTCATGCCATTCGCTTCTAGCAGAGTGTATATCACTATGACATATACCAGCATACATTATTTCTATAAGTATATCATTATCACCCATAGAATGCCTTGAAAATTCAAATGGTTTGAATGTGTCTGTCTTACTATGAACAGCATAACCTTTGGCATTGATTCTCTGTCCTGAATTAGCTTCTTCCAAATTCTTATCTAATAGCATATATATAACTCCTTGTTATTAAATATCTGGTATTATAACATTGAAGTGCACTCCAATGTCAATATGTATTTGATTTTTTTAATAAAAAATTGTTATAATTTTTTGTATATATCTAAATAACTATATTTTGTCAAAAATCAATTTATATTTTTGTTTTTATATATGGGGCTTTGCCCACTACGAAGCACACAGAGTACAGATCTGCGTGCTTACGCAAGACCTCACTTCTTTTGCGACCGAAGGAAGTACTGTAAGTATTGCCACAAAGAAGCAAAAAGGCTATATTTGAACTTAAATGTAATAAATTATTTTACATGTAAGACAATTTTAGTATGATTTAGTACTAATTTCATACTTGCACTTTCGCGAAGCGTATCCGAGCCTGTCGAGGATATAGCAACTTTGACGAAGTCCGCAGAGCGTATGCGGCGGGAAAAAGTTGACTAAAAAAATGACAAAGTTAAAAATTTTCAGTATATACCTAAACAAATATACTTTGTCAATTTTAGTTTTTTCAATTTTATTGTTTGTGGTGGCTTTGCCCTTACGAAGTACACAGCGTGCCACCCCCCAGTTCTTTTGCGACCGCAGGAAGTGCCTGTGGTATTGACCCAAAGAACCAAAAAGACTGCATTTTTAGTATAAATCTAGGTTATATCCTACATTTAATACGTATATTTTTAATATAAAGTTCTAGCAATTGCGTTTTTCGCTCTGCGTGCCGTAGGCAGCAACTTTGACGAAGTCCGCAGAGCGTGTGCAGCAAAAAAGTTGATAATTCTATATAAAGTGCATCGGTTGACAAACTTTAAAATTTTCAGTATATACCTAAACAATTATATTTTATCAAAAATAATTGTTTATGTATACAAATAAAAGCCTGCTCAATGATATTTTATGAACAGGCTTAGTTTTTAAAGTTTAATTATAATTAAGCACCTTGTTTAGTTAATGTAACTTTTTGTTGAGTATCAGGATCTGTATAAGTAGCTGTTTGTTTATCATCACTAAATAGTATAACATATTTTTTATAATTATTTTCACTTATGTAAGCTGAAATAGTTAATGTATTTCCTAATAATATTCCATCACTATATCCCTGTGCATTAATTATTAGTGTTGGTTTATTTGATTTTACCATTAATGTGATATTACCGTCAGCAGAGTCATAATCTCCAATGTATGGAGTTAATAAATCTGATTTGTTATATTCATATAATCCTTGATATTCTCCATTCACTTTTGTATAATTTTCAATAAAATAGTTATTTTTTAAGATAATTGATTGTTCAACATTATATGTATAACTTTGTCCATTTTCTTCAGGTACTACTTGAGTCATTTGTATAACTAGATTATCTCCATTTAATGTTATATTTTTTATCTGTATTTGTATTTGTTCAGGTATTGGAACATAAATATATCCATTATTATCTATAATAAAATTAATACTTTTTTCAGGCTGTACTTGTGGATAGCTGTAATAATAATTATAATAAGCACCTGCATATTTTTCTAATCCATTAACTTTAGCCAATTGTTTATAACCAGTTGTAGATGATACAGGATCTTTCATATATATGGATTTTACAGATTTACTCATTCCATTATTATTGAATGTGTATAAATAAATAACTTTATTTAATGGTTCTAAATATTGTACAGTTTCTATCTGTAGTTTATTATCAGATTTAGATAAAGTCATTGTACCTGTTATTTCTAATCCTTCTTCAGATAGTGACGTATCATATATTTTACCATTTTCAATTCTTTCTTCTACATAAATATGACCATTATCAGATTGATAATAATATCTTCCAGCATGTTTGTTTAAGAAATCTGCTATTGTTTTTTGATCTGAAGTACCTGTTCCTTCATCTATAATACCGCTATCTCCGGTATCGCCTGTACTGCCATTATTAGGATTTGATGGGCTACTGCAGCTGAATGCAAATATCATAACTGCAATCATTAATAAAACTTTTTTTAACATTTTGTTACTCCTTTTAAATATATATAATTAAACTTATAGTTATTTTGCAATAGCAAAAATAGCTTATAAGGTAATAAGCGATTGTATTTGATAGAAATTTTGAAAATTGATTTTTTTAATAGAGATAAAAAATTATATAATATTAGCGATGCGATGCG
>NZ_JAWLQI010000033.1:0-35257 GCF_036997785.1 Brachyspira pulli | reverse complement strand
AAAAATATTTACAATCATTCTGCATTAAAGTTGTATAAATATACTGAAACAAATATATTTTTATATATGGGGCTTTGCCCCATACCCCAGTTCTTTTGTTGGCACAAAGAACCAAAAAGACTGCATTTTTAGTATCAATTTAGGTTATATCTAATATTTAACAGATATATTTTTTATATAAAGTTCTAGAAATTGCGTTTTTCGCTCTACGTTCCGTAGGAAGAAACTTTGATGAAGTCCGCAGATCGTATGCAGAAAAATCATATGATATATTTATACAATTCTGAAATAAACCTTATACAACTTAACATAATATTTTTTTATTTAAAATTATAAAGCAAATTTATAATTTACCGAACATATAATATCAAATAATTTTAAATTATGGAGTTTATTATATGGTACGTTCTTTATGGACTGCTGCAAGCGGTATGAACGGTATGCAATTTAAAACTGATACCATTGCTAATAACCTTGCAAATGTTAATACTATAGGATATAAAAAAGTTAGAGCCGATTTCGAGGATTTAATATATCAAAATTTAAAAATACAAGGAACTCCTGCTACAGAAGATACTGTAACTCCTGTAGGTCTTCAAACTGGTTTGGGTGTAAAAAGTGCTGCTACTCAAAAAATGTTTGATCAAGGTTCTTTGCAAGCAACTGGAAATAAACTTGATTTAGCATTAGAAGGAGAAGGTTTCTTCCAAGTATTAATGCCTGACGGAAGCGTTGCTTATACTAGAGATGGTTCATTCAAAATTGATGCTAATGGTCAAATGGTTACTTCTAATGGATACAGATTAGTTCCTGAAATAGTATTCCCTGAAAATTTCTTAGTAGAGCAAATAAGCATTTCAAGAGAAGGTGCTGTTTCTGTTAAAATAGGTGATGAAAATGACCCTGTTGAAATAGGTCAAATTACTTTGCATAGATTTATCAATCAGCCTGGTCTTTTATCTATAGGCGATAACTTATATAAAGAAACTATAGCAAGCGGTCCTGCTTTTGAAGGCGAACCAGGTGCTAATGGGTTTCCAAGAATTCACCAAGGTTTCGTTGAAATGTCAAACGTTAAAGTTGTTGATGAAATGGTTGATATGATAGTAGCTCAAAGAGCTTATGAAATGAACTCTAAAGCAGTACAAACAAGTGATAACTTACTTGCTACTGTTGTAAATTTGAAAAGATAAAACATAATTAGTAAAAATATTTAAAGAGGTCTTTTAAAAGGCCTCTTTTCTATATATATTGCCGTAAGAACTATCATCTTTTACATAAAGACTAACCATAGTAGTATATTCATATTTTATACTTTCAGCATAAGATTCGCCGTATTCATCATAATTGTTTCCGGCATTATAATATCTAAGTGTCTTTACAATATCGCCTTCAAATCTAGTTAAAAGTTTTCTTATAAATCTCACACCTAATATAATATTGTCTCTTGGATTATATCTATTTAAAGTAGGATCAACATCTTCATTAGCGATTGGAGTTATTTGACAATATCCATAAGCATTTTTTTTAGATAAAGCTGTTGGAATAAAACTGCTTTCAACTTTTATTAATGCCACCATTAAAAGCGGATCAACATCATAATTGCTGCAAACATCAAATACATCTTTTATGAACCAAAAATCTTGATTGTAGTGATTGGCAACATCTTTAATTAAATTTACCCAATCATTAGATGGAAAAGAATAATCATTAATATTAAAATTATGTGTCTCCAAATTAAGATGGCACAAAAATAGAACTAATACTATAACCGTTCTTTTCATATCCCCCTCTTATTTTATGATTCTCATTTCTTAGTATAAACTACTTAATAATAAAATCAACCCATTTTAAAATTAACATTTTTTTTAAAAAAGTTATAATTAATTATATTTTTTATACTATTTTTACATCATATTTACATAAAGAAATATTTAATTTTCATATTTTTACAATTATATATATTTTATTTTCTAATAGTGGAATATTTTGTAAATTTTTTATATCATATTTTAACTGTTCCATTAAAGCAATATCTAGCCTCACCTTTCATAAATACAGTATCATTTTCATATCTTAATACTAAATCACCGCCAAGAAGATGATTAAGTATAACATTATCTGTTCTTCCGCTAATAAAACCAGCCACACATACAGCAGATGCTCCAGTACCGCATGCTAGAGTTTCTCCGCTTCCTCTTTCCCAAGTTCTTTGCTTCACCTCTCCCCTATTAATAATTTCAACAAATTCTACATTTGTTCTGTTTGGAAATATACTATTATTTTCTATATAGCTTCCTATTTTACTAATATCAATATCATCAATACTATCAACAAATATTACACAATGAGGATTACCCATAGATACACAAGTAAAATAATATGTTTTTCCGTCAATATTTATAGGCTCATCAATTATTCTTTCTTTATTTATTGTAGTTGGAATTTTTAATCCTTCCAATATAGGACTGTCCATATTAATTTCAACACTGTCAACCTCATCATTTTTTATAAATAATTTAGCTTCTAATATGCCTCTTAAAGTTTTTATTTTCATTGGGTTATTTCTGCTGATATTATTATCATAAGCATATTTAGCTACGCATCTTATACCATTTCCGCACATTTCACTTTCAGAACCATCATAATTAAACATTCTCATTTGCACATCAGCAATATTGCTAGGCATTATAAGTATAATTCCGTCAGATCCTATAGAATAATGTCTGTTGCTTAAAATTGGTGCATAAGTAACAGCATCATCTACAGTAAATTGTTCTTTAAAACAATCAACATAAATATAATCATTTCCTATACCATGCATTTTTGTAAAATTTAAAACCATAATAAACCCCTAAACATTTTTTTAATATCTTTTCATTTTTTATATTATACAATTCAATCATATAACAATTTTTAAAATATACAATTATATAAAGAAAAATTATATAGCATTATTAAGTTTATAATAAAACAAATTAAACAATATTTATAGTATATACCTAAACAACTATACTTTGTCAATTTTGAATTATTTATGAATGTAATTTTTATTTATTAATAGCATAAAATATTATTAAGTTTTCTTTAAAATATAAGATAAAAACTATATTTTGACTAAAAATGCCATCTTTCGCAAAGCGTATCCGAGCCTGTTGAGGATATAGGTTCTCGCCGAAGGCGTGCTGTGCCTTGTGGCAATACCACAGGCACTCCTTTCAGTCGCAAAAGAAGTGGGGTATTGCGAAGCACACAGCGTGGTGGGCAAAGCCACATATATTAAAAAGAAAATATAATTTTGACAAAATATAGTTGTTTAGGTATATATTAATTAATATAAATAATAGGAAGTACAAAACATACTACAAAAGAAAATAATAAATAAACATAAATGAATATCATCGGTTTATTATTTATAATAATATCAAATGTACCGGTTGTTTCTCTATTTTTAAATGACATCATAAATGAAACAATAGTACTAGCTAAAATAAATATTAAATGTATAAGAAAAATTATATTTAATATAATCAATGTTAATTTAGTAGGTGTAAGTCCAAAGTTAACTATTCTATATATTGTAGCTGTTATAGTCAATAAATCAAAAATCATTGCAAATAATGGCACTATTAAATACATTGCCTTTATAAATATATTTGATTTTTTATCCATTCTTGTAAACAATAAATTAATTATAGTAAAAGCTAGTATACAATTATATAAAACATATACAACTCTATTATTATAAGGTCTTGATTCATAAGGAAGCATTAAGAATAACATTATAAACATACAAAATAAAGTAATTACTAAAAAAGCTCTAGAAACATATATAGATATTACTGATTTTGTTTTGCAGTATATATAATAAGCTAAAAATGGAATGAATCCATATATAAATATTGTAAAACATATAACTAATTTTGCTATTATAAAACCAATATCTGTGCTTGACTCGAATAAAGCGGTAATAGAAAAACCTACAATAATAAGTAAATAAGTTAGTATTGTTAATACAGTACTGCTTGCTGTATTAATTATCACAAACCACAAAAATGTATCTCCAAAAACTGTAAAAAAATCTGAAATTTTATCAGTATTTACAGCATCAAAAGAATTATATGAAAGCATTAATATAATAAAAAATATTATAGTAAAAAATATAGCTCTATTGAATAATATCTGAAAATCTGCAGTGCCTATAGGTGGCATGTAAATATAATTAAAAGAAATGTTTGAAAACACTGCTATAAGACTTACAAGCAGAAAAGATAAAAATGTCATTAAAATAACTTTTCTATTAAAAGGAATCAAATGAAAAAGTACAGTAAAACAAAATAAATAAAAACTAACAAACAAATGACTATTCAAAAATATTGGGAATATATAGCTTGTATCTATATTTTTTAAACTGAATATATAAATGCAGGTTGGTATTGTTGATAATGCAAATACAAGTAAATATTTTAATGCTTTTATAAATTTATTATAATCGTTATTTAAAGTATTATTCCTCTTAATTAAAGTATTTTCCATTATATTCCTCCATAATTCGAGTAATAATATATAACATAAATAAAAAAAATCAATTATTAATAATATTCTCTTTATTAATTGATAAAAATTTTGTTTTATATTAAACTTAAAGAATTATTGTAGGAAGTTAATATTATGAACAAAGATATAGAAAATTACTTTTTAAACTTTTCAAAAAAAATCGAAAATAATGCTGTTTTAATTGCACTTAATTTTGATACTGATTCAAAAATAAAAAATAAATTATATACAATAGACAAAAATTATAAAATAATTAAAAACGATATAGAAAATATATTATCAGGATATTCATTCAATAATAATTTTATAATACATAATAATAAAATATATAAAAATAATGAAATAAATGAGAATATAGAATATATAAATAATTTAATAGAAAATGCATTCAATGAAAATATACTATACGGTATTCCTGCATATTTTGCAGATGAAAATAAAAAAGTTAATAAGGCATTATTTTTAGATAGAGACGGCGTATTAATACAAGATGTTGGATATATAGGAACAGTTGATAGAGTAAAAATAAAAAGTGAATTTATAGACGTAGTGAAAGAAGCAAATAAAAAAGGATACATCACAATAGTAACGACAAATCAAGCCGGAATATCATACGATTATTACAGCAATGAAGATGTGCATAATGTTCATAATTATATATATGAAGAATATAAAAAACATGATGCTGTTATAGATGATTTTTATTATTGTCCTTATCATATAAAAGGTCATGTTGAGCCTTACAATATATTATCAGTACTAAGAAAACCTGAAGCAGGAATGCATTTACTTGCATCGAAAAAATATAATATAGATTTATTTAATTCTTTTATGATAGGTGATAGGGATACTGATATTGTAAAAATTCCCTATCTTAAAACTTTATTAATAGAAACAGAAGTTTATGAAATAGAAAGCAAAGAAAATATTGTAGAAATAAATGATATATATAACTTATTAATTTAAAAATTTATTATCTACCTAAACAATTATATTTTGTCAATTTTGAGTTATTAATAGCATAAAACATTATTAAGTTTTGTTTGAAATGTGAAGTAAAACCAAGATTTGTGTTAAAAATGCAGTCCTTTTGCTTCTTTGGGTCAACACCGAGTAGGTGCCTTGCCTACGGCACGCAGAGCGTCGGCAAAAGAAGTAGGGGTTCGGGGACTAGTCCCCGAAAATAATAACAATATAAAAACTAATTTTGACAAAGTTAAAAATTTTTGGTATATATTAATTTTCTGCTTTTTTTATTTCTGTGATTTTGACTTCTTTTACTTTTTCGCCTGCAGTTTTCTTTAATGTAATTTTTTCTCTGTCTTTTTCAGCAATATAATAATTATTTCTTAATTTTAATACTATATCTTTAGCACCATTAATACCGTCATTTTGTTTATAAGCATAAATAAGCATTTGTATTAATGATATAGTAGAAGGAAGCCCTATATATATGATAGCTATACCAGCAGAAGGAATCGTAGCTATAGAAGAAGCAATCAAGGCTTTATCCTTTCCCAATTTTTTAGAAGATATTATAGCTGTAGCTGCAACTATAACTCCTCCAATAAGAACACCCCAAGCAATTTTACCAGTATTTTTGATATTAGAAACTTTACTTCCGAGCTTATGATCTACATAAATAACATCATCATCAGATATTATACTATCCACTAATTCTTCTTCATTCATGCATATTTTATAAGAAACTTCTTTCATAATAATTTCTAACCTCGTTTTAATGTATTTATTTATATGATAAATTTATTGATGATAAAAGTCAATTATAATTTTTTTATAAAAAACAAAAAAGGACTTTATATAAATAAAGCCCTTTTTTATGTTTTATTATTAATTAACAAGTTTTATTTGATAATGCTTTTTTAGGTATATCGGTAGGATATGAACCATTAAAACAGCCTATACAATAATTTTTATTTCCTAAAGCACTAAGCATGTCTTCTATAGTAAGATATTCTAATGTATCAGCATTAATTTCTTTTCTAATTTCTTCTACAGAAAGTTTAGCACCTATAAGCTCTTTTTTTGAAGATATATCAACACCATAATAACAAGGACTTTTAATAACAGGAGAAGCAGATCTAAAATGTACTTCTTTAGCTCCGGCACGTCTTACAATATCTATTAATATCTTACTTGTAGTTCCTCTTACTAAAGAATCATCTATTAATATAACTCTTTTACCGTCTATTAAGTGTTTTAAAGGATTGAATTTAAGTTTTACAGTTTCTTCCCTAGTAGACTGTTCAGGCATAATAAAAGTTCTTCCAATATATCTGTTCTTTACCAAACCAATACTATAAGGAATTCCGCTTTCTTTTGCAAAACCTAATGCAGCTATAGTACCAGAGTCTTGAACACCTATAACTATATCAGCATCAACTTTATTTTGTTTTGCTAATAAAACCCCAGTTTGGAATCTTACATTATAAACGTTGATACCGTCAATATTACTTTCAGGACGAGCAAAATATATATGCTCGAAAGCACAAGGATAATGCTTAACTTCATTTTTAGAATATTTGAAAGATTTCACACCTTCATCATCTATTATAACCATTTCGCCTGCTTCAATATCTCTTATAAATTTAGAGCCTACAGCATCTAAAGCACATGACTCAGAAGCTAAAAAATAATCACCATTAGCATTTGTACCCAAACATAATGGTCTTATTCCATAAGGGTCTCTTACACCTATAAGTTTACCATCAACAACTATAACAAGGGCAAAAGCACCTTTTATAATATTAACGCATTCTTTAATACCTTCTATAAAATTACTAACCGTTTTTCTAGCTATAAGTTTAATAATAACTTCTGTATCTGAAGTGGCATTAAATGTTGCACCGCTTTCTTCAAGTTCATATCTTAATTCTTCAGCATTAGTTAAATTACCATTATGAGCTATAGCGATTTGTCCTAATCTGAAAAGGTTTTCAAGAGGCTGAGCATTCTCTATTTTACTAGCCCCTGTAGTAGAATATCTTACATGTCCTATAGCTATATTTCCTTCAGTATCTTTTGGTATATTACTTGAAAATAAATCGGATACAAGTCCCATAGATTTATAAGTAAATAAATGTTTGTAATTAGATACTGTAATACCTGCACTTTCCTGACCTCTATGCTGTAAGGAATAAAGTGCATAATTCAAAGTTTTTAATATATCCTTCTTTATTTCTTTAGAATAAATACCAAAAACTCCGCATTCCTCTCTAGGTTTATCATTAAATTCCATATTATTATTCATATATTATTATAACCAACTTTATTTTTAGATTTTGATTTACCAATATTATAGTTAATCGTATTTTTATACAATATATTTATTAAATATTTTTCTTATTATTTTTATGTTCTTTATTATTGTTAAACTCGCCTAGACTAAAAGGCCCGAGTTGGCACTCGGCGTCTAGGCTCGTTGGCGCTATTATTAGATGCCAGCTAAAGCTGTCATCTGCTGCGGCTCGCTTGTTTTATTTTTATGCTTTTTATTATTGTTATACTCGCCTAGACTAAAAGGCCCGAGTTGACACTCGGCGTCTAGGCTGTTGGTACTTACAATAGATGCCAGATAAAGCTGTCATCTGCTTTGGCTAGCTTTTATTTAAGATAACAATAGATATCAAATCAATCACAATCTGTATGCAAAATTAATTGTCCGCATTTCAAACATTCAAATAAATATCCTTGAAAACTTCCTCCAATTTCTAAATCTTCAATATATTCTCTTACAGAATCTTCATCATTATCAGAGGATATAATTATTTTATCTAATAAATTTCTTTCTTTTAATTCTTTATAACCTACATAAGAAATAAATTTACAAAAATCATCGCAATGATTTGGATAATACGGCTGCTGCCAAGCTGAATATTCAGGTGTTCTTTTTGTAAGTTCCTCAATTTTTTCATCTCTATTTTCAATAATACTATCACTGTCAAAAGGTTCATCAATAAAATCACAATCAAATTTTTCAGCTGCCTTTCCATTTGCTATGCATTCAGGGCATAATGGTTTTATATTGTCTTCACAATGCGGAATAGTATAATAAACCAAATCTGTTTCTTTTTCACAACATTTGCATAATACTTTATTATCTTCCTTTACAAAAAAATTTTTAACAATATTATCATCAACGTATTTAAATTTAGGTATATCAGACATTGACTCCTCCATTTATAATTTCTAGTATTATAAAATTTCATCTATAAAATATAAAAGACTTTGCAAAATATAAAAAATATTAAGCAAAGTCTTCAAATTCTTTTTTATTTAGTATTATAGATTATTAAGTCTATTTAAAACTTCTATATAAGCTTCTTCAATAGAACCTAAATCTCTTCTAAATCTATCTTTATCTAATTTTTTGCCAGTTTCTTTATCCCAGAATCTGCAAGTATCTGGAGTAATTTCATCAGCTAAAAGTATTTCACCTTTTGAGTTCTTACCGAATTCTACTTTGAAATCAACTAAAGTAATGCCTATTTTATCTAAAGCTTCTTTTAATAAATTATTAACTTTAGAAGTAACTTCATAAATATATTTTAATTCATCATAAGTAGCAAGCTTTAAAGCAACAGCATGGTGTTCATTGATTAAAGGATCGCCGTATTCATCATTTTTATAACAAATTTCAAATATAGTGTTAGGAGGAACTGTACCTTCTTCTATTCCAAGTCTTTTAGCCATAGAACCAGCTATTAAGTTTCTAACAATTACTTCTAATGGGAAAATTTTTACTTTTTGGCAAAGCTGTTCCCTGTCGCTTAATTTTTCTATGAAGTGAGTTTTGATTCCATTTTTCTCAAGCATTTTAAAAAGTAATGAAGTAATTTCATTATTCATAACACCTTTATCTTTAATAGAACCTTTTTTCTCTCCATTAAAAGCTGTAGCATCGTCTTTATAATACACAATTATTTCATCTGCATTATCTGTAGCGTAAACCTTTTTTGCTTTACCTTCATAAAGCATTTCTTTCTTTTCTTTAGACATATTCTAACTCCTGTTATTATAAAACTAATTTACAAATTATAAATTAATTTATTTTTGTTATGCTATTATATATCTTTTTTAATTATTTTACTATATTATATATAAATAAATAATATAAAAATATACTAGCTGTATGAACAATAAATATAAATTGTTCATTAGTAAATATAAATTATATTTTTTTAAATATTTAAATAATAAAATGTTGATTGCATTTCTTTTTTTGACTATACTTTTAAACGTTTGATTTTAATCAACTCTCTCACAAAATAAAAAATAAATAAATTATAAGGATTGTTCTATGTCTAAAGAATGGTTTAGAGAAGCCGTAATATATCAAATTTATCCTAGAAGTTTTAAAGACTCAAATGGAGATAGTATCGGTGACTTAAAAGGTGTATTAGAAAAACTAGATTATTTACATGAACTTGGAATAACTGCAATATGGTTCTCTCCTATATACAGTTCTCCAAATGCTGATAACGGTTACGATATATCCGATTATCAAAGCATCATGAAAGAATTCGGCACTATGGAAGACTTTGATAAAATCGTAGAAGAATGCAGAAAAAGAAATATCAAAGTCATTATGGATTTAGTAGTAAATCATACCTCTGATGAACATAAATGGTTTATCGAATCAAAAAAATCAAGAGATAATGACAAAAGCGACTACTATATATGGGCTGACAAAAAGAATGGAAAAGAACCTAACAATTGGGAATCTTTTTTCACTGGAAGTGCTTGGCAATGGTGTGAAGAACGACAGCAATATTATTTACATTTATTCCATAGAAAACAGCCTGACTTAAACTGGAAATGTGATAAATTAAAAGAAGAAATTTTTTCTATGATAGAATGGTGGATAAAAAAAGGAGTTGATGGTTTTAGGATTGATGCTATAAGCTATCTTGAAAAGCCTGCAGGATTCCCTGATTCTACAAAACCGGTTACGCATAAAGACGGATATGTTATGGATGCTGAAATTACTTCTAATTTGCCAGGCACTCATAAACTTATAAATGAAATGAATATCAGATTATTCAGCAAATATGGTACTCCTACCGTTGGCGAAATAGGATGCATAACACCTCAAACTGCAAGAGATTATGTACTTCAAAGCAGAAAAGAATTTGACATGATAATACCTTTCATATTACCTCAAATAGAAATTGACACTTGGAATGTTCCTATGTTCAAAAAAAGAATATCAGATTGGTATGAAGCTTTAAAAGATGATGGTTGGTGGGCTCAGTTTTTAAGCAATCATGATAAGCCTAGACAAGTATCTTTATATGGTAATGATAAGGAATATAGAGTAGAATCTGCTAAAATGCTTGCTTCTATTATACATACTATTCCGGGAACTCCTTTCGTTTATCAAGGTGAAGAAATAGGAATGACAAATGCATATTTTGATAATATAGAAGATTATAATGATGTTGATACTAAAAATCTATATTATAAATTAACAAAAGATATTGATAACAAAGAAGAAATAAATAAAATCTTTGACAGTGTAAGAATATCAAGCCGTGATAATGCAAGAACTCCTATGCAATGGAATGATGAGGAATTTGCTGGATTTTCCAATAATAAACCTTGGATAAATGTTAATCCTAATTACAAAGAAATAAATGTAAAAAAAGCATTAGAAGATAAAAATTCTATTTTTTATTATTATAAAGAATTAATCAGTATAAGAAAAAATAATAAAATAATTGTTTATGGTGATTATAAAGAAATAAAATTTGATAATGAATATGTATATGCTTATGAAAGAAATTATGAAGATAAACAATTAGTAGTAATAAATAATTTCTCTAAAGATAATACAAAAATCAGTTTAAATTATAATATAAAAAATATTCTATTATCAAATTATAAAGAAAATAAAATTAATGGTTCAGAAATAGAATTAAGACCTTATGAATCAATAATTTTTTTCTCTATTTAATTAAATTTAAATAACTAAGTCTAAATAACTAAGGTAACTTTAATTATATATTATAAAGGGGTAAAAATATGAATACAAATATGAAAGTTGGCTTGGGAGAAAAGATAGGCTATGGTATTGGAGATTTAGCTTGTAATTTAATTTTCTCAACAGCTACATCATACCTAATGTACTATTACACAGACATAGCAAAAATAACAGCCACATCAGTTGCAACTTTATTTTTGGTAGCAAGAATTTGGGACGCGATTAACGACCCTATTATGGGAATGATAGTTGATAAAACTAATACTCGTTTTGGTAAATTTAGACCTTATATATTATTTGGTTCTATATTTCTAGCTATATTTGCTTTTTTATGCTATGTAGTACCAACTAATATGAGCTCAACTGGAAAATTGATTTATGCTTATATTACTTATATAGGTTTAGGAATGTCATACACTTTAGTAAATTTGCCTTATTCTGCTTTAACTTCAGCTATGAGTAATGATCCGGAAGAAAGAACTAAAATAACAACTGTAAGAATGATATTTGCTGTATTAAGCGGTGTTGTAGTAGCACAAGTTTGGAATTTGGTAGATATATTTGGTAAAGGAAATGAAACTGTAGGATATAGATATACTACAGGACTTATGGGAATAGTTTCTATAGTATTATTTGCTGTATGCTTCTTCTCTACAAAAGAGAGAGTATATATTGAAAATAAAAAAGAAGAAAAGAAACATTCTTTAAAAGAAGAATTTAACAGTATATTATTAAATCCTCCTTTGATAATAATTACTATTGTATTTATGCTTATATTAATATGCGGTTTCGTTATATCTGGTGTTAATATATTTCTTCAAATACAATTTACAAAGATCTGATTTAATAACTCCTGCTATGACTTTAACAACTTTATCTACTGCTATAGGAATGTTTACAGTTCCTTATGTAACTAAAATGTTTGGTAAAAAGAAAGCTGGAATAATTACATTAACTATGTTCGGATTATTAAATCTATTATTTTTTATAAACTATAAAACATTAAATTCAATACCATTATATTTTATAATAATAGTTGTTTCTGGTATATTCAATTCATATACTTGGTCTTTAGGCTGGTCTATGCTTCCAGACACAATAGAATATGCCGAATATAAAGTAGGTTTCAGAGCTGAAGGATTAATATACTCAATGTACAGTTTCGGACAAAAAATGGGTATGGCTTTGGCAGGACTTATATCAGGACAAATACTAGCATTCGTTGGATACAAGGCTAATGATTTGCAGCAAACTCAATTTGCTTTAGATAGAATTGCATTTTTAAGATGAGGAATTCCTTTTATATTATGTATAATATCTATGATAATACTTTTCTTTTATCCTTTAACTGAGAAAAAATATTTACAAATACTAGACGAATTAAATAAAAGAAAAGGTATACAGCATAATTAATAATTAAAAAAATAAAATAAAAAGGCAGTAAAATTATTTGCTGCCTTTTTAATATAAAAAATAATATTAAATATCAAACTCTATAGGCTTATCATTATCAGCAATAAAGTCTTCTTTCATTTTCTTTCTATATTCTATTAATTTATTCTTAATATCTCCATACTTTAAAGCAAGCATTTCCACAGCAAGCATACCAGCATTATAAGAATTATTAATACCAACAGTAGCAACAGTTATAGGTTTTGGCATTTGAACTATAGATAAAAGAGCGTCCATTCCATCAAGATTGCTTGCACTAATAGGAACACCAATAACAGGAAGTATAGTTTTTGAAGCTATTACTCCAGGTAAATGTGCAGCAAGTCCAGCACCTGCTATAATTACTTCATAACCGTTTTCTTCAATATGCTTAATGGTTTTTTCAAGATGTTCTGGTACTCTATGAGCTGAAAGAACAAATGCTTTATATTCTATTCCAAATTCTTTTAAACAAGAAGCAGCACCTTTCATTTTTTCAGTATCAGATCTGCTTCCAAATATTATAGCAACTTTCATATTTTCTCCTTATTTTTTATTGATTAATTATAAATATAATATCCGAATATGTTGTGTATTTTTTATTTTTATAAATAAAATCAATTCTTAATTTATCTAAATTATTAGGATTAAAATTATTTATATATTTTTTAATTGGCTTTTCTAATAATTCTATATTTCTTTTTAATTTCCATGAATTATATATATCATTAACATCAATTACTATAATAAATATTCTATTTTCACAACCAAACCGCATATCCCCTTGATTTTCATATAAATATTTTATTAACGGCTTGTAATTAATTATTGTATTATTTATTATTTTTATTTGCTCATTTTGAAAATTTTCTAATTCTAATTTAGCTTCTTTATTTTTTATTAACTTTAATCTTTCTAAAATTTCATATTGTAAATTTTTATCATCATTATTATCATATGATATATTAATTTTTTTTGCTATATTTTTTAAAGTACTAATTTCTGATTTTAAATTACTATCTTTTCTCATTTTCTCCATATAACCTTTGGGAAAAATAGTAACTTTTAAATCAAAAGGAATATCTTTTATAAAAAAATCTACATTTTTTATATTACCAATAGCAGGTACAACAAAATTTTGCTTTTTAAAAATATTTTCAATAAGTACAGATGACCAATAATTATACCAACTGCTAACTATATAACCTAGTACTGAATTTTGAATATCTTTTTCTATATTATTAGAAATAACGTTATATGGTATTATATTTGTTGTTTTTACATACTTAGTTACAAAATACTTATCTAAAGAATTACTATAATCACCACCCCATTCAAAAAATTTCATTTTATATAATTCTTTTTCTATATTTTTTATATCTATTAAATTATCATTAAATTTTAAAATACAATATTCATCAATCATATCTATTGATTTAATAACATCTAAAGATAAAATTGTATATAATTCTTCAAAATTATCTTCAAGTTTAGTTGTCTGTAATGTTATGCTATTTCTAATTAAAAAATCTTTTATTATATCTTTTCTTAAAATAGATTTTATTTTAAGCCATAAAATACCATATTCATTTGATGAAAATAATAAAAGGTCATTATTGGAGTATTTTAATTCATTAAAAGTCATCATATTATATTATCCATAATAAAAAATTTAAAATTATTTAGAACTTGCTACTATTAATATTTCATGGCTACCAGCTACACTTCCCTTACCTCCAACACCATTCATATATTTATTATAATATAAATCTACATTTTTTTTATACTTACTAATCATATTAACTATAGTATTTTCATCGGGATAACTTCTATCATTATAACTAAATAACCAATAAGGTATATCTTTTGAAAATTCAAATAATAAATTTAATGATTCTATAACATTATTTTTTTTATCAAAACCTGTATACTTTTTTGGCTCATATCTTTTAGTTGAATTAACAAATTCTTTATCTTTCCAATACTCTGTATAAGTCTCTAAAACATGATAAAAACTTTGGTAGTCAGCATGACTATTACAATATGGAGGATCAAAATACACTAAATCTATATTATCTAAATTTGGGAGTAATTCTAATATATCACAATTATAACTTATGTTATCTTTCTTATTATCAAATACTGCTGCATTGTAATATTTTAATAAATCTATAAATATGTCTTTTATAGGTCTTATCAAACTTCTATTTCTTTTTATTCTATCTGGATTAGAAGCATAATTTAAAGCTTGAGCATGACAAAAATGTCCCATTGTTACTTTTCTAGTCATACTTCTATTCATTATTGATAAAGCTAAAGATTTTTTATATCTATTCTCCAATCTATCTATATTAGACCTAAACGAATCTAAAAATAAAGTTTCATTAATATCAAAAAAAACATTTGTGTATACATCTTGAAATAAATTAAAAAAATTTTCATTAGAATTTTTATCAAATAAAATATTTAAATCTATATCTGTCAATATATTATTTTTATTTTCTATTAATGAAATCCCTATTTGATGATTAAAATTTAAAAAATCATTAGTTATTACTTTATATCCCAATTGCTTAAATCTAAAAGATACAGATTGAGATCCAGAAAAAGCATCTAATACATTATTTATATTATTAGGTAAAAAACTAGATATCCAATCTATAAATTTATATTTAGCACCTAGATATTGGGGTTGTGGAAATGTATAATCCAAATATGTTATTTCATTAAATAAATTAACCATAATTTAGTATAATTTATTAATTATTATTTTGCAAGTATAATAAACAATAATATAATAAAAGCTAATAAATCTCAAATATAAACTATTTTTTTATAATATGATCCATAGACTTAGTATCTTTACTTCCGCATTTTGGGCATTTAGGGCCAAAACCTAATAAATTAAAAACAGAAGGTCTTTTTCTGGAACTGAATATTTTACCGCAAGAATTACATTTGTACATAAAAGGCGGATTAAATGGCAACATAAAAAACTCCTTAAAAATCTTAATATAATAATATTATATGTTATATAGATGACAATTTTTGTCGTGATTTAAAATTATTAATTTTTTATAATGCCATTATAAAAATAATTATTGACTAATCAAATTAATAATTAACTAATTAAAACTATTTATTTTTTAAATAAACACCATCAAAAGTAATATCAAATGTTTCATAATTTGATTCTTCTACTATTTCTATTCTGCCTCTGTCTATAATAGAAATTTTTATAGTATACTTGTCACATTTATAAATAATACTTTTTCCCTCATAATTAGCAACATCATCTAATTCTAAAACATCTCCTGCCTTTGATACCGCATTTCCTTTAATATATAATTCTGTATTATTCTTTAATGAAAGTTCTATAGTAGCATTATCATCTGTTCTTTTATATACTCCTACCAATTCTTCTATAGATATATCTTTAGCATACAAACTAAAAGCAAATAAAAATGAAATAAATGTAAATATAATCTTATTCATAACAAATTCCTAACCTAATATTAATAATATATAAATTATATAATGCAAAAATAAAAAAACAATAGCTATATAAATTAATATATAACTATTGTTTTTATAAAAAATATTCAATAATAATTAATATTAAACTTTAAAGAAATTCATCAATTCAACAAGTTCTTTAGCCTGTCCCATTAAAGCCTCAGAAGAAGCAGTAGCCTCCTCTACTAAAGAAGCATTTTGCTGAGTTGATTGATCCATTTGAGAAACCGCTATATTAACTTGATCTACACCTGCTTGCTGTTCAACTGCCATAGCACTAATGTCTTGCATAATTTTAGATGTATCTTCTATTTTTTGTTCAATATCCATAAATATTTCTTTAGATTTTCTAGCCGTTTCTGTAGCTGTTTTGATTTTATCATTAGCATCAGCTATAAGAGAAGTAATATCTTTAACAGAAGATTGACTTGTCTGTGCCAAATTTCTAACTTCACTTGCTACAACTGCAAAACCTTTACCTTGTTCTCCCGCACGTGCAGCTTCTACAGCAGCATTAAGTGCCAATATATTAGTTTGGAAAGCTATATTTTCTATTATTTTAGTAATATCTGTAATCTTATTACTAGCTTCAAATACAAGTTCTATGTTGTTTGTAGTAGCTTCAATTATTTCTCCTGCTTCCTGAACTGATTTTTCAGAATCCTGCATCATCTGATTTCCTCTAACAGAATTATCAGCTGATGATTTTATTGTAGAAGCTATCTCTTCCATAGAAGAAGCTGTTTCTTCCAAATGAGATGCCTGAAGCTCTGTTCTGCTTGATAAATCTGTATTACCTTGAGCAATTTCAGTAGCAGCATCTGATATCTCCTTTGAACTTTCCAAAACTTTAGCTATAATTTCTCTTAAGTGATTAACCATATTATGTAAGCTGCCAAGAAGTGAAGCAAATTCACTATTACCTGTCATTTTACTTTCATCTATTTTTACAGTTAAATTACCATTTGATATTTCAGAAGCTAAATGAACACATAATCTTAAATTTTTTCCTATAAGTTTTCCTAAAGAAGCTAAGAATAAACCAACAGATAATCCAACAATAAACAATCCTATAAAAAATAGAATTGTATCATTTCTTACTTCATTTGCAGCTTTCTGTAATTTTAAAGCATTATCAGCTTCAAGTGTATCAAAAAACTGATTAATAGGAGCCATTATTTCAGAAACTTTTTCTTCATAAGCTTTTCCATTAACAAGATTTATAGCTTCTAATTGTCTTCCTTTATATTCTTCTGGTATTGAACCATCAGGATTTCTAGGTATACTTTTTATTATATCCATAGCTTGTACTTCTAATTTTACCAATGCTTCTGATCTGCTTTTAGATAAAGTTAAATAATCAAACATCTCTTTAGAAAAGTTTAATTCCTGCATAACATCTGCATAAGATTTTGTTTGTCCATCACTAGAAGGTTTTCTGCCGCTTCCTAAGAAAATAGACCAATATATACCCCTATCATAGTTTAAAGGTGTAGGCTTTGTACCGCCTGATATTGCAATACAATCATTATATGCTTGTTCATACTTTTGATCTGCTGTTGCAACATAACTTCTAACAAATTGAGTTAAAAATGCAGAATTCTGCTGATATTGTCTAGCTATAGCTGATGATTTTATAGTATGTTGATAAATACGGCTATAATCCGTAACACTTCTAACTATTCTCACTTGAAGATATATTAATAAAACTGTCACTACAAAAATATAAAAGCCAAAAATTATGAATTTAGTCCTGATCTTCATGATATACATCTCCAATAAAAATAGTATTTAATGATTTCGGAATTATATGTATTTAATATAAGAACAAAATTTTACAAAAATAATATAAAAATATAAAATAAAATCATTATATTTAAAATATATAAAATAAAATAACAAATCATACAAAAAAATAAAAAAAAATTACTGTAAGAATACTTGAATATTCTTTATAATAAACTTAAAATACATTACTATAAAAAATAATTATTGGAATATATTATGAATGAACAAGTAACAAAAATAAGATTAGGCCTATCTAACATAGTTATATTTAGAGATATTTTAAAAACTAAAGTAATAAAAAAATTAATAAAATTCTTAGAAGTTTATGAAGACAATAATAAAATAAAAGTAATTGATTATTATTCAGATTTTTTATATGAATTATTTAAATATGATCTTACAATAGGAGATTATATATTATCACAAATACTTTTAGATAATAATACCTATATAAATAAAAAAATTAAACAAGAAAATATAAATAATTACTTAGAAAATGCATTAAAAAAAGAATTATATTTCTTTGAATTTATATCATCATTTGATTTTACAACTTTATTTGAAGAAGAATATTCAAAAAACATAGCTCAATTAGAAAATAAAAAGATAGATTTCTATAACATATATACTGACCATATAAACAATATTAATAAAAAAGGATATGGAATATTTTATAACAGCAATATGTTCACTCTTGATGATAGAAAAAATATAATACCGGCAAAACATCAGGATATGCAAAATATAAAACAATTATATGGCTATGAAAGAGAAAGAAGCAAAGTTATACAAAATACAAAAGCATTATTAGAAGGCAAAAAGGCAAATAATATACTTCTTTATGGTGATGCTGGTACAGGAAAAAGCAGTACTATAAAAGCAATCTCTAATATGTTTAAAGATGATGGATTAAGACTCATAGAAGTAAAAAAAGATCAATTATCATTTATAACTGATATAATAGAAGATTTAAGTTATAGCCCTCTTAAATTTATAATTTTTATAGATGATTTAACTTTTTCTTCCAATGATGATACATTCTCATATTTAAAAGCAATATTAGAAGGCGGAGTTAATTCTTTTCCTACAAATGTTGTAGTTTATGTTACTTCAAATTACAGACATTTAATAAAAGAAAATTTCAATGACAGAACTGGAGATGACATTCATATAGAAGATACTATTCAGCAAATAATAAGTTTAACTAATAGATTTGGAATCATTATCACTTTCCAAAGACCAGACAAAGATTTATTTATTGATATAGTTCTATCTTATGCTGAGTATAATAATATAAAAATGGATAAAGAAGAACTCATAAAACAAGCTGAAAGTTATGCTATAAGAAGTGCCGGAAGAAGTCCAAGAGCAGCAAGACAGTTTATAGAAACCTTATTATAATTAATTTCAAATAAAAAATAATAAATTACTATTATAAAAATAAATTTATAATAGTAATTTATTTATACGCTATTATTTTATATCTTTTCTGTACAAATTAAATAATTCATTTGTATAAATCAACAAAGAATTATTATCCAACATAAAATCAGAAGTAGTATCTTCTACATTTGGTCTATTCACAAGGCTATACCAATAATATAATGTTAAAGCTCTATCAGGTTCTCTTTCTTTAGCTCTATCATCATCATTATATCTATAAAGTGAAGAATTAGTATTTTCTGTTATTAAATATTCTATTTTGTAATCAGAATCAGATGAAGAATTTTCTTTTTTAGTTAAAAATAAATTTTGAGCATAATTAAATATATCTCTTGAATAAAGTTTATAATATTCTCCATTGGCATCTTTAGCCATATTTTTAACAACATCATAAGCAAGTCTTTGTTTTTTACCAACTAAAGAATATTTATAAGTCTGCTTATAATAATGCCAAGGAACAGCTAATATATGTATAAACATAAATATTACTAAAAACATAAATAACTTATTTTTTTGATAATATAAATAATTAGCAAATAATAATATAGTAAAAAAAGATAAAGCATACATAGAAAAATGATAAACATATCCGCCGCCTTTGCCTTTTAAAATCATAGGACATAATATAGCAACTGGTATATACAAGAAATAGAAAAATAATGCCTCTTTTAAAAGAGAATCATTTTTGAATCTTTGACCTTTAAATAAATCCTTCTTACATAAAAATATAATAGAATATACAAAAGATGCAATTACAATAACATGAGAAATTATTATTGCAATTATTACTATAGGACTAAATACTCCCCAATAAGTAAAAGCAGTTTTCACATCAAATTTATTTAATGTAAAAGTAGGATATATAATTTGAGCATAAATTTGTGGGAATCGTTTATAAAATGGAACTGTATAACCTTTTGATAAATTAATCATTTTTAAAGAGTTATCAA
Organism: Brachyspira pulli; assembly: GCF_036997785.1. Taxonomy (NCBI): domain Bacteria; kingdom Pseudomonadati; phylum Spirochaetota; class Spirochaetia; order Brachyspirales; family Brachyspiraceae; genus Brachyspira; species Brachyspira pulli. The sequence goes on along the minus strand of NZ_JAWLQI010000033.1, from coordinate 14,569 downwards.
AACCATTTTGAATTTCCACTATCAAATACGGCAAATATAATAAGAATGATATAAATACACCTAAAGCCAAATATTTAAAATATTTTTTAGAATAATTTCTTTTAATAATCAAATATACCAACAATGTAGGTACTATACCATAATATACTGCAAAATGGAACTGTCCCATTATAGCCAAAACAGGAAATAAAAGTGCAGCAAAAATTTTTGAATACTTTGTGTCTCTTAAATACTCTACAAAAAACATACAAAACAAAAATGAAAACATTACAACAGAATTAGGATTAGTAAATGAAGTAGTAGCTTCAAACAAAATACAATTAACTGCCATAAATGATGTCATAATTGCAGCAGAAATAAAACCAAATCTGAAGTAAAGCCAAATTAAAAATATAAATAAAACTAATAAATATAAACTTACATCAATAATTCTAGCTATATAATAATTCGCTCCTGACAAATTAAACAATAATAAAAATTTGGAATAAAATCCAGCTCCCGGAACTCTTGGTATACTATCATCTACTAAAAGTCCGCTTGTAACCAATCTTGCTCCTGTATGAGGAATATATTTATCATCATAAGCCTTTCTCATATCATAGAAATGCTGTTCATTATCTGTAGATAAAAAAGAATTTCTTTGAAAGTAAAAATTAGAAATTACACTTATAATAATAGCACATATAATTAATATTAATAAAACATAATTAATCTTTTTTTCCATAATTCATTCCTAATCCATAATTTACAAATATTTATTTGAAATGTTCTAAATTTAATAATTCATTAGTATCATGATTAAATTTATAAACTAATATATATTTATTTGTATAAATTGTTTTAGAATTAGTAGCTAAATAATTTATATATTTAGGATAAGCTGGATCATCTGAATTTTTTAACTTTATAAAATCAATAAGTACATATAAATTTGTACCATTATTACAATTCAATGTGTATTCAGGAAAATAAATCTTTGATATATCACAATATGTACTAGTTCTTTCCCCATATATAGAAATTAAATTTACATCTATGCCCTTAGAATCATCATAAATAGATTTAATTATATTTTTCATATTAGCAATATTCATTGGCTCTTCATAATTTTTTATATAGAAACTTAATTGAAGTACATTAGCCAAAATATTTAACATAAAAATTATAAAAAATATTAAACGTATTTTATTTTTTGATTCTAATAGTTTTATTTTTTGTACTAAAAATAATATAATAGGAACATAGAACATAATAAAAAAAGGAAAAAAGTAGTGGAAAGCTCCAACTTTTGAAACAAATACAATATTAAAAAATATTGTTACTGGAATATATATCAAAATAATAAATATCATCTCAATAAGAGTATTTTCATTAGGTGAATTTTTATCATATTTTTTAGAAAAGAAAATATAAATACTTCTTATAAAGCAGAAAGCTGAAAATAGTATAGTCAAAAATAAGAATGTTATAATAAATGGAGAATAAGGAATACTTTTCCAGAAATTCACTATACCTTCCATATTGCTAGAATGGTATATTGACATTTCATTTGTAGTTAACAAAATAATTGAATGAATTTGCGGAAAAGGAAAAGATGAAAAACCAGATTTAGTAGAAAAAATCATTTTCATATTAAAAAAATCATTTTGTAATTCATTTACTAAATATGGAACATATTCTAAAAAAGATAAAAATACACCTATTACCCAAAATATAAAATATTTTTTAGTACGTTTAAATCTAATTATTAGATAAACAATAATAGTAGGTACTATAGAAAAAAAAGTAAAGAAATGAAACTGAGCAATAATTGCTACTATTGGAAATATAATAACTGCTGAGAATTTAACAATATTTTCATTTTTACTATTTATATATTCGTATAAAAAAATGAATAATAAAAAGCTAAAAATCAAAGCCGAATTTGGATTCCAAAAATCAGTTGATGACATTATAAAATAAGGATTAATTAATAATAATGCCCCTAAAAAAGATGTAATTGTCAATCCGTATTTCTTATAAAACCAAAACAAAAATACAAATAATATTAAAAGACTGAATATTAAATTAATTATTTTAGCACCTAATAAACTTTCTGAAGCCAATTTATAAAATAATATATAAAATACATAATAAGCTCCTCCCGGAACTCTTCCTGTCTCAAACTCATTATCTATAGTATGACTATTTGTAAATCTGGCACTTGTAACAGGAAATTTTTTACTTTCATACCATCTTTTCATATCATAGTAATGCTGTTCCTGATCTGTCCTTACAAATCTTCTTGGAACTATATATATATCTAAAGCTATGTTAACAATAAAAGAAGTTACTAATAAAATAGAGCATAATATTATATTTATATTCAATGATTTCATTTTTACTCCAAATTATAAATTATTTTTCATAATTGAATTTTTGCCAATTAGTCTTTTCAAATATATTATCTTTTACAATATAGTAAGAATCGAAATTAAAACTTCTCATTTGCTTATCTTCCAATCTCCAACTGACATTATCAACTAAAAAAGCTCCATGATTTTTATAATCATTTGTAATAATTTTACCAGTATAAGGATTTACTCTATTAGTCAAATGTCTGCTGGCAAGATATGCAGTTTCAGCTGTTGTCATAAATTCTCCGCTTCTTTTTAATTTCCCTCTAGAATTAAAATCTTTCATCAATAACAATGCCCAATATCCATTATATTGTTCCATACCTAAATCAATCATTAAAGAAGGAGTGTAAAAATATGAGTGATCAGAAACTATTATTATTTTTGTATTATCATAAGCATTAATACTTTTTAAAAAATCACAAAATTTTATTACTTGTTTTATTGAAGCGACATTAACATAATAAGACCTAGCATTAAACTCTGTACCAAAAAACTCTAAATCTTCTTTAGGTATCTCCATATTATCAAAATGAGGTTCAAAATCACTATTTATATTATAAGGTTCATGTGTTGCTGCGTTATAGAAAAAGTTAAAATAGTTACCATTAGAATTAATGGTAGTTAAATTACTTAAAGATGTCAAAAAAGAGTATTCTTTTATACTTGTGTTAAAACTTTTAGTATATTGACTTGAATCAAATAAAAGCCAATTTTTTTTATAGAAAGAATTTCTGCTGTATATAGGAAGCATTCTAAAAATAGAAAATCTAAAATTTTTAGACATCTTAGTACTCATAATTTCTTCTTCACTATTATTAATAGTGATTTTTGTTTCTCTGTTCATATTTTCTTTATCTATCAATGTATCAATATAATCTTGAACAAGAGAAAAATCAGCCTTATAAGCATTAATATTAGTGTGCTTAGCAAATAAAGACAAATCTGTAACCTGAGAAAAATTAGCATATATTGGTTCAAACATTACAGAAGTATATCCATTATTATAAAATAATTGAGGAAGCATAAGCAATGCTTCATTATGTTTTTCTACAAGTACATAATTATTTGTTGTAAGTTCATAAGGAGTATATTCATAACCTCCATATAAACTTTGTATGCTAGATACAGTATAATCATAAAAAGATACATTATTAGTATACCATAAAAAACCGTCCATTTGTTCTTCTAGTTCTGGAAATCTATCAAAGGCTACACTATAATATTGAGGTGCCCCTCTATCAAAAATCATTATAAATACATTAGTTCCTGTAGTTGATATATTAAATACTTTATTATTGTACACTTTTGTACCGGAAGAAGCATTAATATTTTTCAAAATTTCTTGCTCACGATTAATTATAAATAAATTTGAAACAGATAATATTACAAGTACAATTATAAACAATAAATTAATATTAATCAGAAATATTTCTTTTCTCTTTTTCAATATAAAATAAATTATTAATATTAATAATAAACTTATAAATACACTAATAATAGTTTGCAAAGGAGAAGCTACAAGTAAATATTCCAATTCAAATTTAAAATCAGTATTTATATTTCCGTAATTACCAACCATTAAAAATGTATTTATTATAGAATAAAAAGAAATAAAACTATATAAGTATATCAATAAATTTTTTATTTTATCAGAAAATAAAAAATAAATACCAATAGGATAAATTACAAAAAATCCTATAAACTTTGAAAAATTGCTTCCGATTAATAAAAATGGCAAATCAAATTCCTGACCTGAACTTCCAATCAAAGCTGAAGGTATAAATAATCCTGCTAAAATAGATAAAGAAATAATGGAAAATATAAATAATAAAAATTTATTTTTTGTAATAATTATATCTTTTGACTTTTTTATATAAAAATAAACAGCCATACATAAAGTTAATATAATCCATATAGCAAGCATATCATAATATGATTTTACATACAACACAAAATTATTTAAGAAATCATATTTCTTAGCCAATTCTATTATATTAGATCTAAATAAAAATAAAAATGTAATAAAAATGAAACATACAAAATAGGCATAATATAAAATTCTAAATCCTTTTCCTATATATTTTACTAATATACCATTTTTAGTTTCAAGTATTATATTTTTTACAAAAGAAAATATACAATTCACAGTCCAATAAATAAGTAAAGCTGATGGAGAATTATATAATACAAACAAAAATATTAAACTAATAGCGTATAAAGGAATCTGCTCCTTTAGTGTTAATTTTTTAGCATATACAAGACCTGAAAGCAAACTAAATAAAGTCATTATAAAAGGAAGTATATTTATGCTGTAATTTCCTAGTTTTAAAAGAGCATCTGGTTTTGACAAATCATTAATAAACCAAAATTTTTCTAATTCTAAACCAGGTATATTGCTGATAAAATTATAAGCAGCTATAAAAAAAGGAATTTGTATCAATAATCCTAATGTGCCTCTGAAAGCGTATATAGTTTTATAACTATTTATACGATAACAAGCCCTTATAAGTAAGAATCTTTGATCTCCCTTATAAACAGACTTAATATTGTCTATCATAGGCTTCATTTTATTTTGTATATCCCTTTCTCTTTTCTGCCATTTTTCTGCTATATTATAAAGAGGCAAAGAAATAATATTAACAAATATACTCAGTAATATAATACTAACTGTATTAGAGCTTTCAGTATGTACTTTTAATATATAAAATATAATTTCTATAAAAAATTGAATCGGATATATAAAAATGTTGTAAAAAATATTCATACGTTTCCTTTTTGATATATCAAACTAAATGGCAAGCACAATAATGTCCGTTTTCAACCTCTCTAAACTCTGGAGCTTTCTCTGCACAAATAGCCTCTGCTTTAGGACATCTAGTTCTAAATTTACAACCTGAAGGAGGATTGATTGGTGAAGGAATTTCACCTGAAAGTATTATACGTTTTTTTGTCTTTGCAACTGAAGGTTCTGATATAGGTATTGCTGAAATTAAAGATTGAGTATAAGGGTGTAAAGATTTTGTATATAATGATTCACTGTCTGTAAGCTCAACAATATTACCTAAATACATAACGCCTATTCTTTTAGATATCTGACGAACTACTGCTAAATCATGAGCAATGAAAAGATAAGTAAGTCCCATATCCTGCTGCATATCATAAAGCATATTTATAATCTGAGCCTGAATAGATACATCTAATGCTGATACTGGTTCATCGCATACTATAAACTCCGGATTAACTGCCAAAGCTCTTGCTATACCTATACGCTGTCTTTGTCCGCCTGAAAATTCATGAGGATATCTCTGTGCCTGTTCAGCATTAAGACCTACAAGTTTAAGAAGATTTATTATTTTTTCCCTTCTTTCATCTTTTGTAGAATATAATTTATGTACATCTAATGCCTCGCCTATTATATCTTCAACTGTCATACGAGGGTTAAGTGATGCATAAGGGTCTTGGAAAATTATCTGCATTTTCTTAGCATAGTTGCGGTAATTTTCATTATTAACTTCCTGTCCGTCAAAAAATATTTTTCCGCTGGTAGGCTTATAAAGATGAAGTAAAGTTCTTCCCAATGTTGTTTTACCGCTTCCAGACTCCCCCACAAGTCCGAAAGTTTCACCTTTATTTATAGTAAAAGTTACTCCATCAACGGCTTTTACAGTTTGTATGCTTCTTCCAAAGAATCCGCCTTTTATTTTGAAATGTTGTTTTAAATCTTGTATATCTATTAAAGGTGCCATAAAAACTCTCTTTATTTCACTAATACTTTATTGTTATTTTTTAATTATTTATATAAAACCATTAACCCTATAATCATTTAGGCATTTGATGAAGCCAGCAAGCTGAGAAATGACCTTTCTCAAATTCTGTTATAGGTGGTTTATGATCTATACATACTTTCATACATTCATCACATCTAGTACTAAAAGGACAGCCTGCCTTCATATTAAGCAAGTCTATTGGTGTTCCTTCTATAGGTATAAGTCTGTCCTGTTTTATATCTATACGCGGAAGTGATTTCAAAAGTCCCAAAGTATAAGGGTGTTTAGGACGTTCAAATATATCAAATACTGTTCCTCTCTCTACTATACCGCCGCCATACATAACTATAATATCATCTGCCATATCAGCTACTATACCAAAGTCATGTGTAATAAGTATAACAGCCATATTGATTTTTTTCTGTATATCTTTTATAAGCTCAAGTATTTGTGCCTGTATAGTAACATCTAATGCAGTTGTAGGTTCATCAGCTATAAGTATTTTTGGATCTCCTGCAAGTGCCATAGCTATCATTATACGCTGACGCATACCGCCTGAAAGTTCATGAGGATACTGCTTTATTCTTCTTCTAGGTTCATTAATACCTACTAATGTAAGAAGCTCAACTATTCTCTCTATAGCATCAGTTTTGCTTATCTTTTGATGTGTAGTCAAAGCCTCCATTAACTGATTACCTATAGTGTATACTGGGTTTAAACAAGTCATAGGGTCTTGGAATATCATTGATATCAAATCACCTCTGATTTTCTTTTTTTCATGCTCTGAAAGTTTAATTAAATCAGTGCCTTCAAAAAGTATTTCTCCATTAATAATTTTACCTGGTTCTTCTATAAGTCCCATAATAGAATATGCTGAAACACTTTTACCGCTTCCAGACTCTCCTACTATACCCAAAACCTTTGATTTATCTAAATTATAAGAAATATTATTAACTGCCTTAACTTCTCCAAGAGGAGTAAAGAAAGACACACTTAAATTTTTTACCTCTAATAAATGATTATTTTCCATATTCAATCCTTATTATTGCTAATAAAAATTGTTCGCTAATAGTATCCGACAAGTAAACTTATCGGATGCTCACAATTTTTATAATGTTATTGCTAATAAAAATTGTTCGCCTGCCCTGCATGCCTTCGGCAATAGTATCCGACAAGTAAACTTATCGGATGCTCACAATTTTTATATATTTATCTATTCTTCATTCTTGGATCTAATGCATCTCTTAAACCATCACCTACCAAATTAAAACAAAGTATTATAATACTTATTAAAGCTGCTGGGAAAAGTAATTGATAAGGATAAGAATATACACCGCTTACAGCATTTGAAGTTAATGAACCAAGAGAAACCATAGGAGCACTAACACCTAAACCTAAGAAACTTAAAAATGCTTCAACGAATATAGCATTAGGTATTTGAACCATAGCAGAAACTATTATAGCTCCCATTGCATTAGGTATTAAATGTTTGAAAATTATTCTGCTATGAGGAGTTCCCAAAGCTCTTGCTGCTGTTACGAATTCCTGACCTTTTAATGCTAAAATCTGACCTCTTGTCATTCTTGCCATATTAGTCCAATAAAGCAAAGATATAACTATAAATATGCTGAAAAGTCCTGGCCCTAAAAGACCTATTCCTCTTAAAGATTCATTTTGTAAAAATAACTTATCCATAGGAGCTTTAAGTACTACTGATAATAATACAACTACTAAAAGTGTTGGAACTGCACTTATTATATCTACTATACGCATCATAATACTATCAGTTAAGCCGCCGAAATAACCTGATATAGAACCATAAACTATACCTATTATTACAACCAATGTAGCTGATACTATACCTATCAAAAGTGATATTCTAGCACCTATCATACATCTTACAAGCAAATCTCTGCCTAAAGTATCTGTACCGAATGGGTGTTCAAATGTAGGAAGGCTATTTTCTACACCTCTGTTTATTTGGGCATATCCGTAATCTGATATTATTGGTATAATAATAGAAAGTATCGCTATAATACCTATTACTATAATAGATACTAAAGCTACTCTATTTTTCTTAAATCTTCTATATGCATCCTGCCAATAGGTCACACTTTCTCTTTTTACTTCTGCCGATGATTTTTCCTCATCTGTTGCTTTTACAAATAATGATTTATCTAAACTTTCTAAACTATTTTCCATTAATTAATATCCGCCTTTATAAAAAATTATAAAATTATTCCTGTATTTTTATTCTAGGGTCTATAATACCATAAGATAAGTCAACTAAGAAATTCATTGCTATCAAAAAAGCACCATAGAATATAGTAACACCTAATATTGTAGGATAATCTCTTTGTGTTATGCTTTCAACAAAGTATCTTCCAAGTCCAGGTATATTAAATATCTTTTCTACTACGAATGAACCTGTAAGTATAGCAGCGGCTAAAGGGCCTATATAAGTAACTATTGGTATAATAGCATTTCTTAAAGCATGCTTAAATATGATTATACCTCTTGATATACCTTTTGCTCTTGCTGTTTTTATATAATCTTGGTGAATAACATCAAGCATTGAACTTCTCATAAGTCTTGCCATAAAGCTTAAAGAACTAAAAGATAAGGCAAAACCCGGCATTATATATTGAGCAAATGAATCAAATCCATAAGCAGGAAGCAATTTTAATTGTACTGAAAATATAATAATAGAAACTGTAGCAACTACGAAACTAGGAACTGCTATACCTAAAGTAGCAGCAACCATTACAGCCCTATCCACAAATTTACCATGCCTTAATGCCGCAACTATTCCGAATAAGACTCCTATAGTGGTAGAAATAAACATACTAAATATTCCAAGTCTAAAAGATACTGGAAAAGCTCTTATTATAGTACCTGAAACTGACTGACCTATTTTAGTAAGTGAAGTACCCAAATCACCTTTAATGGCATTTTTCAAATAATTACCATACTGCACTATTAGCGGCTTATCGAGTCCGTACTTTTTATTTAAATTTTCCAATGCTACTTTACTAAGAGGTTTTTCACCTACAAAAGGGCCTCCAGGTACTGTATGCATTAAAAAGAATGTTATAGTTACTATAACAAAAAGGGTTAAAAGTGAAACTAATAATCTTCTGACAACATAAGAAAACATAAAAATACCTTCTAAATTAAAATAATTCAAATTATTATTGACAGTATATTATCTAATAAAAATTAAGTTTTGTCAAACTTTAAATATTACTAATTTTCATAATAAATCACATATCATTAAAATAAAAGCATAAATACAATACAAATTATTTAGAAATCCCGCCCTTTATTCTCTTAAACATCATTAAAAATTATAATTTATATTTATAAAATATAAAAATTGACAAAGTATATTTGTTTCAGTATATTACAACTTCATTTCAAACCATATTCTTCTTTAGTACGTTTTACGTTTTCTCTAGCAAATTCATTATTAGGATCTAATTTTAAAGCCTTCTTATAATCTTTTAATGCCTCTTCATAAAGACCTAAATTTTCCTTAGTAAGGCCTCTGTTATTATAAGCATCTACATAATCAGGATCTAATTTTATAGCCTTATCAAAATCTTCTATAGCTTCTTCATAAAGTCCTAAATTATCTTTGGAATTTCCCCTATTATTATATGCAAAAGCATAATTAGGATTTAATTTTATAGCTTTATCATAATCTTTAATAGCTTCTTCATAAAGCTCTAAATTATATTTTGCATTACCTCTGCTATTATAAGCATCTGTATTATCAGGTTCTAATTTTATAGCCTTATCAAAATCTTCTATAGCTTCTTCATAAAGTCCTAAATTATCTTTAGCATTTCCCCTATTATTATATGCAAGAGCATAATTAGGATTTAATTTTATAGCTTTATCATAATCTTCTATAGCTTCTTCATAAAGTCCTAAATTATCTTTGGCAATTCCCCTATTATTATATGCAAGAGCATAATTAGGATTTAATTTTATAGCTTTGTTAAAATCTTTTATAGCTTCTTTAGAAAATCCCAACTCATCTTCTAATAATCCTTTATTATTATAAGCATCAAATAAATTAGGATCTATTGATAAAGCTTTATCAAAATCTTTTATAGCTTCTTCTAAAAGTCCTAAATCACTTTTAAGAAGCCCTCTGTTATAATAAGCATATGTATAATCAGCCCTTAACTCTATAGCCTTATCATATTCTTCTATAGCTTCTTTTAAAAGTCCAAGTTTAGTTTTGGCAACAGCTTTGTTATAATAAGCATCTGCCATATTAGGGTTTAACTTTATAGCCTCATCATAATATTTTATAGCTTCTGCATATTCTCCATTAGCACTTTTATAAATACCTTTAGAATTATAATCATGATAATCAGTAAGATTGTTTAAACGATCAATATCAACTTCTTTCTTATTGTCAACTATATTTGTAAAACTGTCTATAAAATGCTGTTTATCTGACATTATTTTATTTAATTCTTCATTAAAAGTTTTTGCTTTGTCATTGAAATCATCAAAATCAGAATAGTTTTCTGCATCAATATTATTTAAAAAATCATTAAATTCATCTAAACATTTATTTAATTCCTTTTGCAAATTCTCTAATTTATTTTTAGATTCTTTTAAATGTTGTCCGAATAGAAAATTAGTCATTGTTGCCATTTTTAACTCCTATAACTATTTATTATTAATATATAAGTTACAATTTTGTATATGATACAATTATAGCATAGTATATACTGAAAATTTTTAACTTTATCAATTTTTTTATTCAACTTTTTTCCCGCCGCACACGCTCTGCGGACTTCGTCAAAGTTGCTATATCCTCGACAGGCTTAGATACGCTTCGCGAAAGTGCAAGTATAAAATTAGTACTAAATAATACTAAAATTGTCTTACATGTAAAATAATTTATTACATTTAAGTTCAAATATAGCCTTTTTGCTTCTTTGTGGCAATACCACAGGCACTCCCTGCGGTCGCAAAAGAAGTGGGGTCTGGGGCAAAGCCCCAGATATAAAAACAAAAATATAACTTTACTTTTTACAAAATATAATTGTTTAGGTATATAATAAAACTTTTTAAGTTTGTTAATTTTTTATTGTCATTTTTCAAAAATTAAAACAAAAAATAAAACAGCTGCTAATATTATAATTTATAAAGTAATATTCTTATCCTTACAAAATTCAGCTGCTAAATCTATATTGGTAAATTCTTCTTTTATAATATCCTTAAATACCATAAGATTAAATTCATCTTCTAAAGCTAACTTATAAGATTTATCCAAATCATTCAATGCTGACTTTTCTAAATCAGTGTAATTTTTTGATGAAGTTATTTTTGATACAATCTTACTAAAAAATGATTTCTTCTCATCTGCTTTATTTTCTGCATTAGTTTCCTTTGATAAGAAGAATTTCTCTTTAGCTCTTAAAATATATAAAAACCAATCATTATCATTTAATTCAATAGCTTTATCATAGTTTTCAATACTTTCTCTATATTTATGTAAATAATCATAACATGAAGCTATTTCACTGTAATAGTTAGGATTATTCGGATCATATTCTATAGCTTTATTCAAATCATTTATAGCTTCATCATAATTCTTTAAATACTTTTTAGAACAGCCTCTATAATAATAAGCACTGCAATGATCAGGTTTTTTATTTATAATAATATCAAAATCTTTTATTGCTTCATCATAATTTAATGCTCTGTATTTAGTGTATCCTCTTTCATAATAAACATCAAAATTATCAGGATACATATTCATAACTTTATCATATATTTGTAAAGCTTCTTCATATTTATTCATATTAGATAAACAAAAAGCAATATTAAAATAAGCACTAAGTTTATCAGGCTTTATTTCTAATACTTTATTATAATATTCTATAGCTTTATCATATATGGTCTGTCTTGAATATATAAGTCCAATATTAATATAAATATCTGCCTCATCATATCCTAATTCTAATGCTTTATTAAAATCTTCCAAAGATTTTTCATAATCTTCTAAACTCATCTCAGCAAGTGCAATATTATAATAGCTTAATGCATAATCAGGCTTTATTTCTAATGCTCTTTTATAATAATCAATAGCTTCTTTATAGTTTCCTAAATTATGTTTAATAAGCCCTAAATTAATATAAGCAGATGAATATAGAGGATTTATTTTTAATGCATTATTATAATATTGAATAGAGTTTTCATAATCATGCATTTCATAATATGATAAACCAATATTATAATATGCACTAGCCATATAAGTATTTAATTCTATGGCCTTATTAAAATTTTTAATAGCTTCTTCATAATCTTTTTTATAATGATATACTAAACCAATACTATTATATATTTCAGCATTATTACTATCTATGTCCAAAGCCTTATTCAAATAATATAAAGCTTCATCATATAATTCTAATTCCATTTTGATCAAAGCTATTTCATTATAAATAGTAACATCAGTATCATCTATTTCTAGTATTTTATTTAAACAAGATAAAGCTCCGTCATAATCTTTTAAAGCTCTTTTTACTAAAAACATTTTGAAATAAGTATCTGCATTATTAGGATAAATTATAAGTGCTTTTTCTAAATATTCCAAAGCCGCTTTATTTAAATCCAATTTATGCAAAGCAAAAGCAATATCATAATATGCGTCAATAAAATTAGGATTTATCTCTAATGCTTTTTTAAAATATTCTAAAGATTCCTCCATATATCCTGCATCAATTTTTATATTACCTATTCTGTCATAAACATAAAGGTCATCAGGATACATTTCTAAAATTTTATTTAAATATTCATTAGCTTCATCATATAGTTCTAAATCTAATTTTATAGAATAAATTTTTAAATATGTTTCAACATTACCAGGATCTATTTCCAAAGCCTTATTTAAATAGGATAAAGCCTCATCATCAAATTCACCAGAATGTTTTATCAAAGCAATATTATGATAGGCATTAATGAGATTAGGATTTATCTCTATAGCCTTCTCATAATATTTTAAAGCTTCAGTAATTTCATCTAAATGATACTTACATAAACCAATATAGTTATATGCCATGCTTGCTGTAGAATTTTTATCTAATTCTATAACTTTATTAAAATCATTTATAGCTTCTTCAAATTGTGATAAATAAAACTTACATAATCCCCTATTATTATAAGAATTAACATTATCAGGAAAATCAGCTAGTACTTCATCATAAATATTTATAGCTTCTTTATATTTTTTCATGTAAAGATAACATATTCCTATATTAATGCGGGAATCTATATCATTATTATCTATTTGCAAAACTCTATTAAAATCTTCTATAGCTTCTTCATAATTACCTGAATTTAATTTTGCAAAACCTCTGTCATAATAACTTCCAGTAGTATCATCACCCAATTCAATAGCTCTGTCAAAATCTTTTATAGCTTCTTCATATAAACCCAAATTTAATTTTGATAATCCTCTATTATGGTAAAGATCATAAGAATCACCATTATAAAATATAACCTTATCAAGATATTCAATGGATTTTTCATACTCTTTATTTTCATAAGCTTCTTTAGCTTTATCCAATAATTCTTCAATACTGTTATTCATAATACAATTTCCTATAAAACTAATTTTATTTCAAGCCATGTTCTTTTTTAAGATTCTCAATATTACTAATTGCATATTTGTTATTAGGATCTAATTCTAAAGCCTTTTTATAATATTTTAAAGCTTCTTTATATAGTCCTGCATTTTTCTTAACCCAGCCTCTATCATTATATAAATAAGCAGTATTTGGTGATAATTCTATAGCTTTATCATAATCCTTTATAGCTTCTTTATACTGTCCTAATTCATCTTTAGCACTTCCCCTATTACCATAAGCATTTGTATAATTAGGAGTCAATTCTATAGCCTTAGTATAATCTTTTATAGCTTCTTTATATAATCCCAAATCATTTTTAGAAAGTCCTCTGTTATTATATGCTTCACTGTAAGTTGGTCTTAATTCTATAGCCTTATCATAGTATTTAATTGATTCTTTTAAAAGATCCAAATCATATTTAGCACTTCCTATATTATAATAGGCTTCTGGATTATCAGCACATAAATCTATAGATTCTTCATAATCTTTTATGGCTTCTTCATACATTCCTAAACTGCTTTTAGCAAGCCCTCTATTATTATATGCATCGCTATAATTAGGATTTAGATATATAGCTTTATCATAATATTTTATAGCTTCTTTATATAACCCCAACTCTCTTTTTGCATTTGCTATATTATAATAAGCAGCTGTATAATTAGAGTCCAATTTTATAATTTTCTCATAATCTTTTATAGATTCTTCATATAGTTCTAAATTATACTGAAAATTTTTAAGTTTGTCA
>NZ_JAWLQI010000032.1:0-37093 GCF_036997785.1 Brachyspira pulli | reverse complement strand
TAACAAAATATAATTATCAAAATTTATATATTCAATTTTTCTAAATATTCTTTTACTTCATTATCATAAATATTTATATCCAAAACTTTTTGATAACATTCTTTTGCTTTTTCTTTATCATCAATTTTTAAATATAATTTTGCCATTTCTTTTAGACTATCACAATGATATGAATGTGTTTCAAAATATTTTTTATGAAGATCTATTGACTTTTGATAATATTCTTTTGCTTTTTCTTTTTCATTAATCTCATCATAAATTTCGGCAATCGAATCATAACAGTATTCAAGATCTGCATTATCATATAAAGCATATTCATAATATTTTATAGCATTCTCTGCATCTCCTATTTTTCTATACGAAGATGCTATTTCTAATGCCTTAGACCAACTGATATGATCATTTCCTTCATTTTCCATTTCTGCTTTACTTTCTTTTATAAGCATTTCTATATATTCTTTATAATATAAAACAGATTTATCCTTATTGCCAATAATCATATATAAATTGCATAATAAACCTAAATAATATCCTGAATCATCTGTTTTTAATTTTTCCTCGTAAATATCTATAGCTTTTTGATAATATTCATTTGCTGTAGACTCTTGATTTATTTCTTTATAAATATTAGCAATCTTTATATAATAATCTGTACAATCTATATTACTATATGTATCTAATTCTATTATCTTTTTATAAATTTCTATAGCCTTATCTTTTTCCCCTATATGAATATATAAATTGGCTATACTATTATAATCTTCTTCGTTAAGATAATAATTATAAGCCTTACTTATAAGAGCGTTTCTATCATCAAATCTTGAAAGCTTGGCATATAAATCTAAAAGCAATATACAAATCTCTTCAAAAGTATTTTGATAAATATTTTCAAGATTAATAACTTTTTCATAAAAATATACAGCTCTCTCATAATCTCCTATTATGTTATAAATCTCTCCAAGTGAAATACAATAAGATTCATTTTCTCCATTAATTTCTATCAATTTATTATAAGTTTCAATAGCCTTATCATATCTAAATACTTGAGAATATAAAGAGGATAATTTCTCATAAATACAGGAGTCAATATCTGTATTATTGGATATATATTTTTCATATACTTCAATAGCTTTATCATATAAATTTAAATTAAATTTATATATAGAAAAAAGATCAT
The DNA here is from genome assembly GCF_036997785.1 of Brachyspira pulli. Lineage (NCBI taxonomy): Bacteria > Pseudomonadati > Spirochaetota > Spirochaetia > Brachyspirales > Brachyspiraceae > Brachyspira > Brachyspira pulli. The sequence continues at coordinate 35,916 of NZ_JAWLQI010000032.1, read as the reverse complement.
TATAATAATTTAAATTATGAGGTTCTTCTTCTATAAGTTCATCAAAAGCGGATATTAAATATTTATAATCATCTATACCATTAAGACTATATGGAATAAGTATTAATCCATTTCCATTAGATTCTTTTTTTATAAAATCTTTATATAATTCAATTGCTTCTCTATACTTACCTATTTTTATATATGTCTTTGCTAAATTATTTATGCATGGAGATTCTTCATTATATAAATAGCTGCGATTATTAATTTCTAATGCTTTTTTGAAATTTTCTATAGACTTATCATAATTTTTTATCTTTTTATAAGACAAAGCCAAATACATATAATCATATTCATTAAAATTATATTCTTTTTCTATTTTCTCATAATACTTTATAACTTTATTATATTTTTTTAATTGAAAATAATTATCAGCAATATAACGTATATAATGATAAATACTATTTTCTCTATCAACAATATTAGTATTATTTAACATCATGGCTCTTTTATAAAAGCGTAATGACTTCTCATAATCTTTTGATATAAAATAAATTCTACCTAATAAAAACCAATAAGCAGAATCATTGGCATTTAATTTTAATGTTTTTTTAAGAATTTTTTTAGACTTATCATATTTTCCTTTTTCAAAATAAGATTTAGATAAAAAATACCAATATTTATCATTATCTTTTTCTAATACAGCAGCCTTTTTAAATATATCTATACATTCAAATTGCCAAGTTGAATAATAAGCCATACCTAATAAAAATAAAGCTTTATTATAGTCTTCATATTCAGCTAATGATTCATTAAACATGCTAATAATTTCAGTTATTTTCTCATAATCTTCATCTAATGAATGAATAAGAAAATCATTAATAATTTTTTCTATTTCTTCCAAAGAATATAATTTTCCCATAATATCCCCCTTAATATTAGTAGTATAACAAATATAAATAATGTTTTCAATATATTTTCATACTGCTAATAAAAAATTATGTTATTATGAAATATTTTTATAATATTATTTTACATTTAATTTATATATTAAGCAGATCAGTTAAAACTTTTAATCAGGCAAATTAAAAATTATTCTGTAATACCATTATTTTAGAATGCATATTGTAGAAATATAAAAAAAGAATTTAATTATCAACTTTTTTGCCGCACAAAAAAGTTGCTGCCTACGGCACGCAGAGCGTCGGCAAAAGAAGCGGGGTGCTGCACGCTGTGTACTTCGTAAGGGCAAAGCCCTGCAGATATTTAAAATTGAAAAAAATTATTTTTGACAAAGTATAGTTGTTCAGGTATATATTAGTAGTATAAAAAATAATGTTTTAAATATATTTTTATACTACTAATAAAAATTTATATTATTAATCAAGTGTTTTTAAAAAATCTTTAGCTTCATCATCATAAATATTGATTTCTAAAATTTTTTTGTAACACTCTTTGGCATTTTCTTTATCATCAATTTTTAAATATAATTCGGCCATTTCTTTTAAAGTATCACATCTATATGGACGAGTCTCAAAATATTTTTTATCAATATCTATAGCCTTTTGATAATATTCTTTTGACAAGTCTTTTTCATTAAGATCATTATAAACTTCAGCAATTGATATATAATACTCTTCACGATTAGGTTCTAATGAAACAGCATGTTTATAGCACTTTAATGCCTTATTTTTATTTCCTATTTTTATATATAAATCGCCTATTTCCTTTGAATAATAACCTTTAAATTCTTTTCTCTCCCATCTGTTTTCTCTTCTGAACATACAACTAGCACTTTTTATTTCAACTTTTATAGCTTTTTTATATGTTTCAATAGCTTTGTTTTTATTACCTATAGAATTATATAAATCTCCTATAATCTCTAAACTCCAACAACTTTTATATTTTTCATTTTCATAAATCTCTATTGCTTTTTTATAATATTCTTCTGCATTTTCCTTTTCTCCTAAACTTTCATAAGTCTCTGCAATAGCTGTGAAATTATAGCCATATTTTTTATTGTCTTCTAAATCAATATATTTTTTATAATACTCAATAGCCTTGTATTTTTCACCTATATGCAAATATAAATTATATAATCCTTTATAATCATTCTTATCAATATAATAATTAATAGCTTTATTAATAAATAAATCTCTTTTATCATGTTTTGAAAGCTGCTCATATAAACCCAATAATTTTGTCATATTACAATAAACATTTCCGCTGCTTCTGCATTCAAAATTCAAATATTTTTCATACATCTCTAAAGCCTTATCATAATTTTTAATTTCTTGATAAATATGTCCTAAAATAGAATAATAATAACTATCAAAATCATTAATTTCCATAAGTTTATTACACATTTCAATAGCTTCATCATATCTGTAAATATTTTTATATAAATCAGCTAAAGTTCCATAAACTCTATAATTAATATCCTCTTTATTATTCAGTAAATATTTTTCAAGTACATTAGCCGCTTTATCACATATATTCAAATCATAAGAATATATAGTTTCTAATCCATCATAATATTCAAAATTACTAGGCTCTTCATCTATAAGCTGATTAAATGCTTCTATCAAATATTTATAATCTTCAATATCTTTATTATATAGATATCTTATCCAACGCCATTCATGTTTTTTAATATATTCTTTATATGCATCAATTCCTTTCTGATACTCTCCTAAAGCCATATAAGATTTAGCTAATGCATTTATTGCACTAATATTTTCAATATAATCACAAGAAGGATCAATTTCCAATACCTTCTCATAATTTTCTATTGCCTTATCATATTCTTTTTTCTCAAAATATGATAATCCTAAATACATAAAATCGCTTTGATCATGACGAGGAAGTTTTATTATTTCTTTAAACACTTCTATTGCTTCATCATATTTACCCAATTTAAAATATGATTCTCCTATCACAGTAAGATAATATTCCATATAATTACTATCATTAACAACATAGCTTTTATTTAACTTAACTGCTTTTTCAGCATACTCTATTGCCGCATAATAATTTTCATTTTCATAATTAATATCTCCTAAAATATGCCAATATGCTGAATCATTTTCATTTAATTCTATAGCTTTTTTAATAAGTTTTAATGCTTCATTATATTTTTCATTTCCTCTAAAATTATATATATAATTGATCGCTGTATAGTATAATACTTTATCATCATTAGGGTTTATTAACAAAATTTTTTTAAATAGCTTTTCTGCTTTTTTATTATCTCTATTAGAATAATATGCTCTTCCTAATAAAGTTAAAGCTTTTGTATTATTTTTATCTTTTTTAATATACTCTTTTAATACTTCTATAACTTTATCAATTATATTTTCATTATTATTCTCATCATTATTTTGATAATCTTCATCATTTTCTTTATTATCTGATTGATTATCAAATTCATCGGGTTCATAAGAACATTCTTTGTTTATTATATTTTCGATTTCTTCTAAAGTGTATGATTTTTTCATAGTGTAGCTCCTATATTTTATTTATTAAGCTTGAAATAGATAATACAAAATAAATTTTACTTATTGAAAAATTTATTTGCTTCATGATCATTAGGGTTTAATATTAAAACTCTTTTATATATATCTCCTACAGCTTTCATTCTTTTTTCTAAATCTATTTCTATATTATTTTCATTTTCTAAAAATGATTTTGCTAATTTTCTTAAACGTTTAATATATTTAGGATCTTCAGCAAAACGTTTTTTAAGAAGTTCTGTATATTTGTTATAGTATTCTTTTGCTTTGTCAGGCTGATTTATTTTCTGATAAATTTCTGAAATTGTTTCTAAGACATATATATCTTCTGGATTTTCTATATAATATTTTTCATAATATGATAAAGCCTTCTCATCTTCATCAATTTTAGCATATAAATCGGCAGTCTCTTCAAGATAATATTCTATACTCTCTTTTTTATAAAGTTCTATTATCTTTGAAATTAAAATATCTCTCTCTTCAAATCTTGATAATTTATTAAACACATATATAATTCCCTCATAACAACGTATAATATTTTCATCATCTAAATGTATAGCTTTATTATAATATTCTAATGCCTCATTAAATTTATTCATTTTATAACAATATATATCAGCTATATTCAGAAAAATTCTGTTATTATTATTATCAGCATCCATTATGTTTACAGCTTTAATATAATATTCAATAGCTTTATCGTACTGTTTTGTTCTATAATATAAAAAGCCTAGATCATAATAAAAATCATAATCAAAACTATTATTTTTCTTAATACAATCTTCACATACTTCTATAGCTTTATTCAAATCAAAAATAAATTCATACACACCTGATAACCCTTCATAATAAACTATTTTATGAGGTTCTTCTTCGATAAGCTCATTATACGCTTTAATACAATACTCATAATTATCAATTTCTTTGAATCCTGTAGTAAATTTGAAAAACCTATATGCTATAGATGTATCTTCTTTTATATATTTTTTATATAACTCTACAGGCTTTCTATATTCTTTTATTTTTGTATAGACAAGAATCAAAGAATCAAAAGCAGAATGCATACAATGAAAATATGACTTATTATTTCTTTCTAATATTTCATTGAAGCATTTTATTGAATTATCATATTCTTCATTTTCTAAATAAGCTTCTCCCAATACACATAAAGTTTCATCATTATTATAGATACTAATTAATCTTTTAAGGAAATCTACAGCATATTTATGTTTTTTTAATTTTAAACATGTTTTTAATATTAAATTAACTCCATAAGATAAAACTTCTGATGAAATAGATGTATTATTAATATTTGAAGCCTTTTGATAATTATAAAATGCATCATTATGTTTACTCATACGAGTATAAATGAAGCCTAATATATAAAAATAGATATAGTCATTATCATTTATTCCTATAGCTTTTTTAATATTTATTAATGCCTTTTTATGTTCACCTATACAGTAATAAGAATATGATAAATAAAACCAATTTTTATCATCATAAGCATCTAATTTAACAACTCTCTTTAATATTCTAATAGCTTCTTCTGACTGATAAATACTATTATATACCTTAGCAAGAAGAAGCATTAACTTTATATTTTGATTATCTTTTTTTAAGTATTCTTCTAGTATTTTTGCTATATATTTTTTCTCATCTAAAATTTGTATTATATCTTCATTTTCATCTTTATTTTTATTAACTCCTCTTTCATTTTCATCAATAATTTTTTCAATTTCTTCTAAAGTGTATGATTTTTTCATAGTGTAGCTCCTATATTTTTATTATTTTTAATTATATAGAGGTACAAAAAACGGCTTCACGGGAGGTTTTTAAATAATAAATCAGTATAAATAATTACAGCTTATATAAAAATCTATTATCACCTTTGAAATATCTTTCTATAAGTTTATCCCTGTCTAAATGTCTTGTATAATTCATAATGTACCTTAAAGCCAAATCAATATACTCTTTGGAATTATCTTTGTAATTTTCTTTGATATATTCTTTTAATACATAAAGGGCTTTATTAGGAGCAAATCTATGATTAGGACTGTAACCCAAAATATAATCATATAATAGTCTGTCGCATTTCTCTTTTATATCATCATTTATAGAATTATTAACTTCTTCCCTATCTTTCATCAGCTTTTTATAAAAATGCTCAAATAATTCATTGTATCCTGTTATAAAAAATGGGAATGAAAATAAATCTCTATTTTCAAAATAATAATCAATATCTTCTTCATCATATATAATATAACTTTTCATACAATCATCATCATCTGTGATATTGTATTTATCCAATTCTCTTTGGTATTCTTCTTCCCAATGTTTATCAAGCCTTTCGTCAAAATACTTCATTGCTTCATTTTTATTTTCGCTTCCCCATTCGCTAGACCAAGTTCTTGAATCAACTTCCCCGCTTTCAAAAAACTCATCAACTAATTCTTTAGTTTCAAAATATATTGATCCATTCTTTCTATACTTTTCAGAAATCATTTCTTTTTTATCTTTTTTATTTTCTTTATAATCTTCTTCATCTTCTTTTTCTATAAAATCTCTGTACTCGCCGTCATCATATTCATAATGCCAAGAAGGAATTAATAGTTCATACATTCCATCATCTTCTACATACACATGCAATTCTGAAAACTCATCATCTAGTATAGGAAATTTATCATTATGATACTCTTCATAAATATCTGGAAATTTATCCTTTTCTAATAAACATTTATAATCCCAGCCCAATAAGTCTTTTTGTATTTCTGGGTCTGGATGCACAAACTGTTCAAAGTTAATTCTTATTAAATATTTTTCTAATACTCTTATAAAAGTATATACTGAACAATTATGATGATCATTTATTATGAGTTTATCTTCTTCTTTTATTTCTATATTATTTTTCTTTATAAGTTTATCAAGTTCTTCTAAAAAATAATTTAATGAATGTTTGCTATAATAGTAATCGTTTTTATCTTGTATAATATATTTTTTATTTTGTCTGTCTAATTCTTCCATAAGATTATATCCTTTTAATATTTATTTTCAATTTAATTATAATTTATAGACATGACAAATTTTGACGCTTTTTTTGAATATAAATTAAATATATTTTTTTATCACTTTTTTATAATAACTAAATTTTGCGACAATTTTTGTCATAGTAATATGCTATGTTAATAATATAAAATAAATATTAAATACAGGAGGCTTTATATGGCTCAAAATTTTTACTGTGAATACTGCGGAACAAAAGCAAATTCAATATCAGCTTTGACAAACAATAATTGTATCAGACACCCAAATGGTCCTAATAAAGGGAGACACAAACTTTATGAAGGAGATGAAAAATCCGAATATTTCTGTAAATATTGCGGAACAAAAGCTAATTCAATATCAGCTTTAACAAACAATAATTGTATCAGACATCCAAATGGTCCTAATAAAGGAAGACATTTACCTGCTTTATAAAACAAACAGTTTTTATTTTGTGCATAGTAATTTATTTTATTATGCACATATTTTATTTATAATATTGACTTTAAGCATATAATATAATATAATATAATATAATATTCTTAAATTAAAGGAGCATAATAAATGACGGCAGAAAATCTACTAAACTTTGTCTTAAATGAAAAGCAAAGTATTTTCAATGATATTAAAGAAAAAATTAGTCCTGAAATTAATCTCATAAATTCTATAAAAGAAAGTTTTGATGAGGTAAATAACAGCATATTATTGTTTAATCTATTAAAATTCAATGCAAAAATTAATAATGAAGATTTAAACATAGCAAGAAAATTTGCTGAAAAATATATTAGTAATATAGACAATACTCATATATCAGTGTTTAATGAATATGCAATATCAAGCGGAAGACTTGATTTATTTATAAAAAACGCCTCTTTCCAATTAATCATAGAAAACAAAATCAATGCTGATGACCAAGAAGCTCAATTAGAAAGATATTATAAAGAATTATCAGAGAATAAAGGAAATACATTCATAATATATTTAACTATAGATGGAAAAGAACCTTCCGAAAAATCTTTATCTTCATGCAGGAAAGATAAACTTTTAAAAGAAAATAGACTTATATGTTTATCTCATGAAGATATAGGCGATTTTATAAATAATGATATAATAGAAAAATTTCCAGCTTTAACAGACAAGAAATATCAGTCATTATACTCAGCTTTAATACAAATTAGAGACAATGAATATTTAATAAGCAATATTAATAGGGAGAAAAATATGTCAAAAGAAATTATAAAAAATCATTTAGAAAAAAATGAAGATTTTAAAAAAGAAATGGATTTAAATAAAATAGATGAATATGCAATTTTATTTAATGCTGTAAGTGAAGAAATATATAATAAAAAATTAGATTTCTACAAACAGCTCGTGGCTAAATTAAAAGAAAAATATACAAATATAGAAACTACTGCTGATAATGAAAATACATATCATATTGGATTTAAAGATGTTTGTAACTGTAAATATTTTTATTTATATATAAAATATTCTTTTGCTGATAAAAAGAGAATAAGAGAAGATATAGGGATATATTATTACTGCGAAGATACTGATAATGATAAAATGTATAAAATATTACAAAATCACTGTGATGGAGCTTGGCATGATGGAGAAGATGGATATTATTTTGGTATCAATAATGAATTAAAATCAATAGAAGTAAAAACTCCTGAAAATATGGCAGCAAAAATAATAGATATAATTAATGCCATATCCGATGAATTTAATAAATAAAATTAAGTAATATTAAAGTGCTTGATTACAGCTTTTAATCAGACACTTTAAAAATTATTCTATAATATCAAAAAGTTCTTTTATTATTTTAGGATGCAATATTTTAGAAGTATGAAAAGGGATAACCATTCGTTTATTATCTTTTTTATATATTCTATGGCTTCCCTTTTGTCTATCTAAAACAAAACCATTATCAAATAAAAGTTTTTCAGCTTCTTTGGCGTTTAATTTAGGTAATTTATCTTTCAACTGCAACCTCTATAGGAGTTATTGAATAATCTTTATTTTCTAATTGCTTTAATTCATCTTCGCTCATACTTTCTAAATAAAGTTCTATAGCTTCCTTTATATTTGACTTAACTTCTTCAAAAGTTTCACCTTCACTTACACAGCCTTTAAGTTCTGGCACAAAGGCAAAATATCCATTTTCATCTTTTTCTATTATAGTATTTATAATCATGTAAAATCCTTTTATCTATATGTAAGCTATTATATACAATTAAATAAAAAAGTAAAATTATTTATTATGTTTACTAAACGCTTTATTAAAAAATCTGTCAATAAAATATTCTATATAACCCAAAAAAGCAAAAAACAAAGTTATAAAAAATACATTTCTTAAAACTGTTTTAAGTCCGTATTTATCTATATCAACAAAAAAGTAAGTATAATAACTTCCGTCAGAAAAAGGACTTCCTATTCTAGCCCTTATAAGTATAAAAGCAAAATATACAAATGGTATTATAAGCCAAAGCAGAGGATCAATTATTTTATAAATTCCTTTCTTATCAAAAATAACATAATCAAAAATAGTCATAATTGGAAGTATATAATGAACTATTAAATTTCTTATATATGCCAAACCTTCGTATTTATCAGCCGTTGGGCTTAATAAAAAATGATATACTAAAAATGTAACAGTTATTGACATTGTAACTGCACCTTTAAATCTTGGATAAAATGTTTCTTTTTTCTTTATAATATTAATAATATCTAAAATAAAATAAACTATTACAAGTATATTACTTTGATATGTAAAATAGTATGCAGTTTCTATATCAAGTTTAAAATTATCATAAAAAAATCCATGAAGCACAGCAAAAGCACCAATTATAATTATTACTATTTTGTATATTATAGAAAAATTAGTTTTTGTCATATTAATTCCAATAAATATAATTATTTAAAAAATTTACTGCAAATATTTATTATCAATTCTTTATTAATTAAAGTATCAATCCACTTACTTGGAATATTATCAACACAATAATATAAACCTGCAAGTCCTCCAGTAACTGCCGCAGTAGTATCAGTATCATCTCCCAAATTAACGGCTTTTAATACAGCATCTTTGTAGTTTGAAGTATTTAATAATATCCATATAGAAGCCTCTAATGTATTAACAACATATCCGCTGCTTTGTATTTTTGTATCATTAAGTTTTTTAAAATCAGAATCAAATATTCTTTTATAATTATTAATCTCTTTTTCATTTTTATAATAATTAAAAGAGTCTTTTAATGCTTTATTAATAGCTTCTTCAATTTTCATGTCATTTATTAAATTCAATACTATTGCGGTATATATTACACAAGCTATCAAACTTCTTTTATGAGAATGAGTTAATGAAGAAACATTGTATATTATATTTATTGCTTCACTATTTTCAAATAATTTACCATCAAAATATTTTTTTATATAAAATGCAATAGGAAGTATCCTCATCAAAGAGCCGTTTCCATTACTATATTCATCAGATAATCCGCATTTTATAGGATTTTTTCCGTTTTTATAATTATCTATAGCATCTCTTGTAGTTATTCCAATATCAAATGTATCTCCGTCAGCAGTGTAATGACCTTTATCATACCATAATGCAAAACTATCCATAATATCATTATAATTTATATTTTTACTATTCAAATTATCAAGTAAACATAATGTTAAACTTGTATCATCAGACCAAGTACCTGCTTTTTTATTATGAGTGCCGTATCCAATCATATCTTTACAAGGATTATTTTTTATAATATCCCTAGAAATAAATTCATAAGGAACTCCTAAAGCATCGCCAACAGCCAGACCTAATATTGCAGATTTAAGCTTATTTTCTAAACTCATACATTAATCCTTATTATAAAATTGTATTAATAAAAACAAATTTATTATAAATATTTTTTGAATTATTAAAAGCATTTAAAATAAAAAAGATGAATAGAAAAATCTACCAATCTTTTTTAAATTTATTATTAATATACAGTTAAACAATTATATTTTGTCAAAAATAAATTTATGTTTTGGTTTTATATTTGGGGCTTTGCCCACCGCTCTGCGTACTTCGTAACCCCCCACTTCTTTTGCGACCGAAGGGAGTGCCTTTGGCGTGCCACAAAGAAGCAAAAAGGCTGCATTTCGACTTAAATTTAGTAATTTATCTTACATGTAAAACATAAATAGTATGATTTAATACTAATTTTATATTTGCACTTTTTGCAACTTTGACGAAGTCCGCAGAGCGTGTGCTGCGGGAAAAAGTTGAATAAAAAAATGACAAACTTAAAAATTTTCGGTGAAAAAATAAGGCTTGTGTAAGAACACAAATCAGCATGTATGTGTTCTCACCAAAGCCCCAAATATAAAAAATATTAATTCTATTTACAAAGTATATTTATTTCAGTATAATCAAGCAATAGGCATTATACTAAAGTTCATAGATTCTATTACTCTAAGCAAAGCATAAGCCGTATCTAATGAAGTAATACATGATATATTATTTTCAGCAGAAGCACGTCTTAATTCTAAACTATCGGAATGAGTATTTTTATCTGTTTTTATAGTATTGATAACATAATCAACTTTTCCTAGTCTTATGGTATCTATTATATTTTCTACTCCTTCCTCAGCAATCTTTGAAACTTCTTTTACATATAAACCTTCTTTTTTCAAAAAATCAGCTGTTCCTTTAGTAGCATATATTCCATAACCTATATTAGAAAATCTTTTTGCCATATCTAAAATTTCAGGCTTATTATCATCTGCTATTGTAAAAAGAACATTTCCTTGTAAAGGTATTCTGATTCCGCTTGCTATCAAAGCTTTATACAATGCCTTTTCAAAATTAATATCAAAACCCAAAGCCTCACCGGTACTTTTCATCTCAGGGCCAAGTATAGTATCTACTCTTCTTAATTTAGCAAAAGAGAATACAGGAGCTTTAACAAATACTTTATCAGATTCTTTTTTATACAAATTATTATAACCTTGTTCTCTTAATGATTTTCCAAGTATGCACATAGTAGCAATATTAGCCATTGGAACATTAGTTATTTTACTTAAAAATGGTACAGTTCTGCTGCTTCTAGGATTAACCTCAAGTACATAAACATTATCATCTCTATCAACTATAAATTGTATATTATAAAGACCTATAAAATTAAATCCTTCGCCTATTCTCTTAGTATAATCAATAATACTATCCTTTACCTTTTTAGAAATAGTTTGAGCCGGATATACGCTTATAGAATCCCCAGAGTGAATTCCAGCTCTCTCTATATGCTCCATTACACCTGGTATAAATACATTATGTTCACTATCAGCAATAGCATCAGTTTCAAGTTCCTTTCCTATAATATATTTATCAATAAGTATAGGAGCTTTATTGCTTACCTCTTTTACTGCAGTTTCCATATAGATTTTTAAAGCAGCATCATTATAAACTATTTCCATAGCACGTCCGCCAAGTACATAACTAGGACGAACTAAAACAGGATAGCCTATATCTTTTGCTATTGCTAAAGCCTCATCAACTGTTATTGCAGTTTCACCTTTAGGCTGTGGTATATTAAGAGATTTTAACATTTCTTCAAATTCATGTCTGTCTTCTGCTCTGTTAATATTTTCTAAAGAAGTACCAAGTATATTAACTCCATGCTTCACAAGTTTTTCAGATAAATTGATTGCAGTCTGTCCTCCGAACTGTACTATAACACCTTTAGGTTTCTCAAGCTCTACAATATGCATAACATCTTCTATAGTTAAAGGTTCAAAATAAAGTTTATCAGATATAGAAAAATCAGTTGAAACAGTTTCCGGATTATTGTTTATTACTATAGCCTCATACCCTGCTTCTCTTATAGTCATAACTGAATGAACTGTAGAATAATCAAACTCTACACCCTGACCTATTCTTATAGGGCCGGAACCAAGAACTATTATACTTTCTTTATCGCTTTTTATAGATTCATTTTCATTTTCATAAGTAGAATAGAAATAAGGAGTTTCACTTTCAAATTCTCCTGCACAAGTATCAACCATTTTGTATACTGGAACTATATCATTTTCATGTCTTAATTTGTATATATCCATTTCATCAATATTCCAAACTTTAGATATATAACTGTCTGAAAATCCTCTCTCTTTGCATTCTCTTAGAACTTCTATATCCATTTTATTTTTATATAATTTTTCTTCTAATGAAATTATATTTTTTATTTTATCTAAGAAGAATTTATCTATATGAGTAATATCTATTATATCTTTTATATCTTCCTTACGTCTTAAAAGTTCAGCTATAATAAATATTCTCAAATCATCTCTTAATTCTATACGCTCCCATAATTTTTTAGTAGTATATTCAGAAACATCTTTATGAATTATATGATCGCATTTTATTTCAAGAGAACGAACAGCTTTTAAAAATGATTCTTCAAAAGTACGTCCTATACTCATAACTTCGCCTGTAGCTTTCATCTGCGTACCTAATTGTCTGTCGGCATTAGGGAATTTATCAAACGGAAGTCTTGGGAATTTTGTAACTATATAATCTATAGAAGGCTCAAAACATGCGAAACTTTTTTTAGTTATAGGATTAAGTATTTCATCTAAAGTCATGCCTACAGCTATTTTAGCACTGATTTTAGCAATAGGATAACCTGTAGCCTTACTAGCTAAAGCACTTGAACGTGATACCCTAGGATTAACTTCTATTATATAATACTTAAAACTATGAGGATCTAATGCAATCTGTACATTACAGCCTCCGCATATTTTTAAAGCTCTTATTATTTTAAGACTTACATTTCTAAGCATTTGGCTTTCAATATCGCTTAATGTCTGACAAGGAGCAACAACTATACTATCTCCGGTATGTATTCCCACAGGATCAACATTTTCCATATTACATACCACTATAGCATTGTCATTATTATCACGCATTACCTCATATTCTATTTCTTTGTATCCGGCAATACTTCTTTCAACCAAACATTCATGAACAGGGCTTATTTTTAAACCTGTTTCACATATCTCAATTAATTCTTTTTCATTGCGTGCAAATCCTCCGCCGGTACCTCCAAGAGTATAAGCAGGACGTACAACCAAGTGATAACCTATTTTATTTGCAAACTCTATAGCTTCCTCAACACTATGTACTATAACACTTTCCGGAACTGGCTCATTTATATCATTCATAAGCTGTTTAAAAAGCTCTCTGTCCTCAGCACTATTTATAGCATTCAAATCAGTACCTAATACTTCAACATTATATTCATCTAATATACCACTATTGGCAAGCTCAACAACTAAATTTAAACCAGTTTGTCCGCCAAGAGAACCTAGTATAGCATCTGGTCTTTCTTTATAAATTATTCTTTTAGCAAAATCCAAATTAATAGGCTCTATATAAACTTTATCAGCTACTGCAGTATCTGTCATTATGGTAGCAGGATTTGAATTTATAAGTACAACCTCATAACCTTCTTCTTTTAAAGACTGACATGCTTGAGTACCTGCATAATCAAATTCAGCAGCCTGTCCTATAATTATAGGGCCTGAACCTATTACTAATATTTTCTTTATATCCGTTCTTTTAGGCATTTTTTACCCCTTCATTCATCATATTAATAAACTTATCAAATAAATACTTACTGTCCTCTGGTCCAGGATTAGATTCTGGGTGATACTGAACAGAGAATACAGGATATTTTTTATGCTTTACTCCCTCACAGCTTCCGTCATTCAAAGATACATGAGTCAAAACCAAGTCAGTATTATGTAAACTTTCTTTTTCAACAGCATAACTGTGATTTTGGCTTGTAATGCTTACTTTATTAGTTTCTAAATCTTTAACAGGGTGATTTCCTCCCCTATGTCCGAATTTTAATTTTATTGTATTAGCACCGCATGCCAAACTTATAAGCTGATGTCCTAAACATATACCAAATATTGGAACCTTTCCTATAAGCTCTTTTATTGTATTAATAGAATCTTTAACATCTTTAGGATCCCCAGGGCCATTGGAAAGCATTATTCCGTCTGGATTTAAACTCATTATAGTTTTAGCATCGGTATCATAAGGAACAACTATTAAATCGCAATTTCTTTTACTTAATTCTCTTATTATGCCTAGCTTTGCACCAAAATCTATAAGCACAACTTTTTTTCCTCTATTAGGAATAGGAAAGGCATTTTTTGTAGAAACTCTTTTAACATGATCATTCATATATGGAGTTTCTTTAAGCATTTTTACTATATCATCTTTATTTTCTATAGTATCGCTCATTATAGCTTTTAATGTTCCTACTTCTCTAATCTTTTTTGTTATTGCCCTAGTATCAATATTCTCTATAGCAGGTATTCCTTTAAGCCTCAAGAACTCATCTATATTTTCTGCACTCCTAAAATTATTAGGACTTTTACATGCCTCTTTTACTATGAACCCGAATATAGCAGGATTCAAACTTTCAAAATCATCTCTGTTTATACCATAATTACCAATTAGCGGATAAGTCATAACTGCTATTTGTCCGCAATATGATAAATCCGATAAAACTTCTTGATAACCTGTCATAGCTGTATTAAATACTAATTCACCTACTCTAAAATTATCAGAACCAAAACCATAGCCCTCATAATGGCTGCCGTCTTCAAGTATTAAATAACGTTTCAATTTTGCCTTCCTATAATTCTAAATTTTTTTTAGATTTTTCCTTAAAATAAAAAAAAGATTAGAAACTAACAAAAAGTTAATCTCCAATCTTTTTTAAGATTATTACAATGTGCAGTATTTGCACAATCGGTTTCGTTTTTAAATTCTTATAAATCATAATATTTATTTTTTTACAAATTTTATTTCCGGCTATTATATCATACATTATTAATATTACAATCATTTTTTATAAAACTAATAATAAAAACTTTTCCGATAAAAATAAAAGCCTTGAAAAATTATTGTTTATACTATATCCTATATCAAATACTATTAACGATAATTATTTTATATTAATCAATAATTATTAAAAAGGAATATATTATGAAAGCATGGAATGGACTTTTAAGAGAATATAAGGAATATTTACCTATTACAGATAAAACCCCATTGATAACCTTACATGAAGGGAACACTCCTTTAATAAAAGCTGAAAAAATAGGAAAGGAACTTGGAGGAATAGAATTATATTTTAAATATGACGGACTTAATCCTACTGGTTCATTTAAAGACAGAGGTATGGTAATGGCTGTTGCTAAAGCACTTGAAGAAGATTCAAAAGCTATAATGTGTGCTTCTACTGGAAACACTTCCGCATCTGCTGCTGCTTATGCTGCTAGAAGCGGTATACAATGTATAGTAGTTATTCCAGATGGAAACATAGCTTTAGGAAAATTAGCTCAGGCTTTAATGTATGGTGCTAAAGTTATAGCTATAAGAGGAAATTTTGATGAAGCTTTAAAAGCTGTTGTTGATATTACAAATAAATATCCTATTACATTAGTAAATTCAATAAACCCTTTCAGACTTCAAGGACAGAAAACTTCTGCATTTGAAATTTGCGATACTTTAGGAAAAGCTCCAGACTATTTAGCTATACCTGTTGGAAATGCTGGAAATATATCAGCTTATTGGATGGGATTTAAAGAGTATAAAGAAAACGGCAAAGTATCAAATTTACCTAAAATGATAGGTTTTGAGGCTGAAGGTTCTGCTGCTATAGTACAAAACAGAGTTATAGAGAATCCTCAAACTTTGGCTACTGCTATAAAAATAGGTAATCCTGCTAGCTGGAAACTTGCTGTTAATGCTGCTAATGAATCTAACGGGTTCATTGATTCTGTTACAGATGATGAAATATTAGAGGCATACAAAATGCTTACAAGAGAAGAAGGTATATTTGCTGAACCTGCTTCTGCTGCTTCTTTAGCTGGTGTTATAAAAACTTATAAGGCTGGAAAATTAAATAAAGGTGATACTGTAGTTTCTGTATTAACAGGTAATGGTCTTAAAGATCCTGATAATGCTATAAAAATTTGTAATGCACCTATAAAAGTAGATAATAATATTGATGAGATAAGGAAGGCAATAGGAATATAATTATGGATAAATCTAAAAATAATAAATCTAATAAAAAATTAGTAACTTTTAAAATACCTGCTACTTCTGCTAATATTGGTTCAGGATTCGACAGTGTGGGTCTTGCTTTAGATTTATATAATGAAATACATATATACTCAAATGAAGATTCTAAAAAAATAGAATTTGAAATAAGCGGAGAAGGTGAAAACGAGATATCAAAAGACAATAATATGATACTCGATGCCATGAAATTAGTATATAAAAAATTAAAAGCAAAACCTGAAAAAGGATATATCATAAAATGTATAAATAGAATACCTCTTTCACGCGGACTTGGAAGCAGTTCTGCAGCAATCATTGGGGGACTTCTTTCTGCTAATTATATTCTTGGAAACAAACTTTCCATTGAAGATGATATATTAAATATGTCTGTTCAATTAGAAGGTCACCCTGATAATGTTTCACCTGCTATACTTGGAGGAATAATATCCGGTGTTGTACGTAAGAATGAAGATTTCAAATATGTAAAAATAAAGCCTCCCAAAAATTTAAAAGCTATAGTGGCTATTCCAAATTTTCATTTAAGCACAGAAATTGCAAGAAATGCTTTGCCTAAAGAAATAAGTTTTCAAGATGCTATATTTAATATTTCAAGAGCAGCACTTCTTACTTCTGCATTATCTTCTAACAGACTTGATTTACTTGAAGTAGCTACAGATGATAGACTGCATCAAGATTATAGAGCAAAATTTATTCCTGGGCTTAAAGAGTTATTTAAACAAGCTAAAGAGTCTGGTGCTTATTCTGTTACTATTAGCGGTGCTGGTTCTTCAATACTTGCTTTAGTTAAAGATGATGAAAAGATAATTAAAAAAGTTTCTAATGCTATGGAAGTTAGCTTCATTAAAAAGAAAATAAAATCTGAAATAAAAGTTTTAAACATACCAACAAAAGGTATTATAATTAAATAAACTTTTACTTATAAATAATAAAGCATGCTGATAATATTAGCATGCTTTTTTATTATATACCTAAACAACTATATTTTGTCAATTTTTTTTATTGTTCTTTTTCCCGCCGCATACGCTCTGAGTACTTCGTCAAAGTAGCTATATCCTCGACAGGCTCGGATACGCTTCGTGAAAACGCAATTGCTAGAACTTTATATTAAAAACATGCCTATTAAATATAGGATATACCCTAAAAATGCAGTCTTTTTGGTTCTTTGTGCCAACAAAAGAACTGGGGGTGTGGGGGCTAGTCCCCACAAATAACATAAATTTAAAATTGTATTTTTTGAAAAACTCTAAAATTTTCAGTATATAATAATACGCACGTTAAGCGGCTCTATAAATATAATCACAATTATATTTTTTATTTAATTCCTTTTTTTAATACTGCTCAGCGTGCGTTAATTTAAATCTTCAAACCTAATAACAACTTGGGCGGGTGCTATATTTTTTATTTAAGCTATAAAAAAAATAAAATTTTTATTTCAAATCTAGCTATAAAGCATAAAGGGCGGGGTTTTAAAAAAATTCTTAATTTAATTTTTCTAAATGTTTAATTGCCCATTCACTCATTAAAATAGAAGGCTGATAAAGTTTAGATTCATCTATTTCAAATTTGCTGTTATGATGAGGTATATTCTTTTCTGTCATTGTGGAAAATAACATAAATGCCCCATTAATTTTTTCTCTGTAATCTGCAAAATCTTCTCCTGCCATTGATAAATTATAATGAGATGCTTTTTTAAATCCAAGCTCATTACAAACTTCAAGCAATTCTGATGCTATTTTTTCATCATTAACTACCGGTGCCCCTCTGCGTTCTATTTTTACTTCTGCCTTTGCTCTATTAGCTGATGCAATTGAAGTTACTATCTCTTTTATTCTATCAGTAATGAAAGCTCTATTTTCCTCTTTAAAAGTTCTGAAAGTTCCTTCAATATTTACCTCTGTAGGTATTACATTATATTGAGTTCCTGCATGAACCATACATATTGAAATTATAACAGGATCTGTAGCTGATATTTCTCTGCTTTTTATATTATAAATACCTTGTATTATTTGACTTGCTGTTAATATAGGATCAACAGAAAGATGGGGATAAGCTCCATGTGCACCTTTTCCTTCAATTTTTATAAATACTTTATCATTAGATGCCATTAAAGGGCCTTCTTTAATAACAAACTCTCCGCTAGGTACATCTGCAGCTAAAGTACCAATATGAGTTCCAATTATAGCTTTAACTCCATTAAGTAAACCAGAATTAAGCATATTATGTGCACCTACTGCCAATTCTTCAGCAGCTTGAAAAACTAATCTTACAGTTCCTTTCAATCTTGATTTATTTTCTAGTAAATAATGTGCAGCACCTAAAAGACATGCAGTATGAGCATCATGTCCGCAGGCATGCATATTACCATTCTTAGAAGCATATTCAAATCCGGTTTCTTCTTGTATAGGTAAAGCGTCCATGTCTGCTCTTATAGCAACTATATTATCACCAGTTCCTATGTCGCAAACTAATCCTGAATCGATTGAAGATTCCTTATAAGAAAGTCCTAATTCTTTTAATTTGTTTATAACATAATTTTTTGTATTTGGAAGTTCTGTACCTACTTCAGGAATTTGATGCAAATCCCTTCTCATAGAAACTATAATATCATTTAATTTTTTATAATCCATATATACTCTCTAATAATTATTTTTTATTAGTATATAAATATTAATTATTAAGTCAATAACTAAAAAAGCTATTGAATATTTTAACACAAAGTATTTCTATAAAACATTCCTACTATAAATAACAATAATAATTTCATGTATATACATAAACAACTATATTTTGTCAGAAATAATTTCTTTAAATTTTAAATATCTGCAGGGCTTTGCCCCGCACACAAGTTCTTTTACGACCGAAAGAAGTACTGTAAGTATTGGTATAAAAGAACCAAAAGAACTCATTTTAGTATAAATTTAGGATATACCTAAACAAATATACTTTGTCAAAAATAAATTTATGTTTTGGTTTTATATTTGGGGCTTTGCCCCAAACCCCACTTCTTTTGTTGCCACAAAGAAGCTTATATCCTCGATAAACTCGGATACGCTTCGCGAAAGGCTACATTTGGGCTTTAATTAATAAATTATTTTACATGTAAGACAATTTTAGTATGATTTAGTACTAATTCTATCCTTGCACTTTTTGCAACTTTTTGCGGCGGGAAAAAGTTGACTAAAAAAAATGACAAACTCTAAAATTTTTAGTATATATCCTATATTTAATAAGTATTTTTAAAATATAAAGTTCTAGTAATTGCGTTTTTCGCGAAGCGTATCCGAAGGATAAAAACTTTTTTGTGCAGCAAAAAAGTATATAACATTTATATAAAGTGTATCAATTGACAAACTCTAAAATTTTCAGTATAAACTAAACTTTAAAAATATAAAATATTTTTAATTAACTTTATATTCATTTAATTAAATTTTATTTATAAAAATCTTCACTATTAAGATTTAATTCTTTCACTTTATTAAAACATTTTACAGCTTCTTCATAGTTATCATCATTATAATATAATTTGCCTTGTTCAAGTAAATCATCATTAGAATTGTTTATAAAAGAGTTATCAATTTCTTTCATACTTTTTACATAATCCTAACATTCTTTATTAATTATATACATTACAATTTTATTTAATTCAATAAATATATCATTTTTAATTTGAAACTCAATTATAATAAAAAAGCCCGCCATAAAAATATGATGGGCTATTATTTTCTTGATTATTAATAAATAAAAATCAATCTTTATAAGGTGATATATCTCTAAGTCTTGCTACTATTTTTTCTATAGCATCAGCAGCATACATTACTTCTTCCATAGTGTTATCTAAAGAAAAAGAAAATCTTGTAGAACTATGAGCATATTCAAAAGGAACTCCCATAGCCTGAAGTACTGGAGATGGCTCCAATGTACCTGAAGAACATGCACTTCCGCTTGAAGTACATATACCATAACCGTCTAATAATAATAATACTGCTTCACCTTCTATATTCTTAAAACTAATATTAGTAGTGTTGCTTACTCTATTAGCACCCTTACCATTAATTTTTATATCTGTTATTCTTTTAATAACTTCAGCTTCTAAAGTATCTCTCAATTTTGAAGTATGTTCAATAAATTTAGGAAGTTCAGCTTTAACCATAGATGCTGCCTTACCTAAACCAACAATATAAGGAACATTCTCTGTACCTGCTCTCCTTCCTCTTTCCTGATGTCCTCCTGTTTGAACAGTTCTTAACTTAGTACCATTTTTAATGTACAAAGCACCTATTCCTTTAGGAGCATGAATCTTATGACCTGCTATTGTAAGCATATCAATATAAGATTCTTCTTTCATATTAAGAGGCAATTTACCAGCAGCCTGAACAGCATCAACATGAAATACAGCACCAGCACTTTTTACTAATTCGCCTATCTCTTTAATAGGATTAATAACCCCAGTTTCATTGTTGGCATACATTATAGATACGATTGCAGTGTTTTCATTTAAAGCACTTTTTAATTCATTTATATCTATATTACCGTCATTATTAACTGATAAATAAGTAACTCTGTATCCATGTCTTTCCAAAGATTTACAAGTTTCTATAACAGCAGGATGTTCAACTTTTGTAGTTATAATATGGTTCTTTGTAGGATAAGCCTCTATGGTTCCTCTAATAGCCATATTATCGCCTTCACTTCCGCAAGAAACGAAACATACCTCTATAGGTTCGCAGCCTAAAAAATCAGCTACTTGTTCTCTAGCTTTTTCCATTTCTTTATGTACAGCACCAGCTGGACTATACATACTAGAAGGATTAAAATACTGTCCCTTAAAATAAGGAAGCATAGCATCTAATACTTCTTCATACACTCTAGTTGTAGCATTGTTATCAAAATATATTATTTTTTTATCTGACATAAATAACTCCTATCAAACACCTACAACTTCTAAATCATTAGAAACAAGCTCTTTAATTTTAGGTTCTACAAAACCTTTCAAAGTATTTTTTGAAGAAGCACAAGCAGAACAAGCACCTTTAAACTCAATGATAACCTTATTACCATCAACATCTACAAGTCTGCAGCTTCCGCCGTCTGATCTTAACATAGGATTGATAACTTTTTCCAAAGCTTCCTCAATCTTTTTAATCTTTTGAACTGTAGTCATTGGAGCGTTTTTAGCTTCTCTCTCCATTTCTGCCAATTCTTCATTCAAAATATCTTCAATTTTTACTTTACAAGCACCGCAACCGCCGCCTGCTTTAGTATAAAAAGTTACTTCTTCTACTGTTTTTAATTTATTTTCTCTTATAGCTTTTTTTATTTTAGTATCTGTTACACCAAAACATTTACAAATTATAGCACCTTCATCATGCTCATCATCTTCTGTTTTGATTCCTCTGTAATTATTAATGGCTTTTTCCAAAGTTTCCATTCCCATTACAGAACAATGCATTTTTTCTTCAGGAAGTCCGCCTAATTCCTGTGCTATATCTCTGTTTGTTATTTTAGCAGCCTCATCAAGAGTTTTTCCTTTTATCATCTCTGTAAGTATACTGCTGCTTGCTATTGCTGAAGCACAGCCAAAAGTTTTAAATTTAGCATCTATTATTTTATCTGTAGCTTTATCTATTCTTAAAGTTAATTTTAAAGCATCGCCGCAAACTATACTTCCAGTCATAGCTTCTGCATCAGGATTTTCTATCTCCCCTACATTTCTAGGATTGATAAAATGCTCCTTTACTTTATCTGTATATTCCCACATGTTCCTACCTCCATCTAAGTTAATTATTAACATATAATAAAGTTATACGCTAATTAATAATTGGGATATAAAATAAATATGTTTTTTGATTTTTTATTTATTGATTGAATCTAAAATTTGCTGAATAGCTACTTTACAACCGCCGCAGCCTGTACCAGCTTTAGTTGCATTAGAAACTTCTTCTACTGTTTTTAATTTTTTTGAAATGATAGCATCTCTGATTTGTTTTTCTGTTACAGCCATACAGAAACATATTGTCTTATCTGACATATCCTATTCTCCTATTATCTAATTTGATTTTATTATTTTTGCAGAAAACAGAAAAATATGAATACTCACATTTATCTATTTTACAACCCTCATTGTTAGACCATTATAACATTTTTACAAATAAATATCAAGTGATTTTATAATATGTATTTTATTTTTATGATATTTTTAGAAAATTAGTATATACCTAAACAACTATATTTTGCCAAAATAATTTTTTTAAATTTTAAATATCTGCCTGGATTTGCCCACCACTCTCTGTGTGCTTCGCAAGCACCACAGTTCTTTTACGACCGAAAGAAGTACTATCAAGTATTGGTATAAGGCACAGCCCGCCTTCGGCGAGAACCTTATATCCTCGATAAACTCGGATACGCTTCGCGAACAACTGCATTTTTGACCTAAAACTAGGGTTTATACCATATTTAATACATATTCTTAAAATATAAAGTTATAGCAATTGCATTTTCGCGAAGCGTGCCTGTGGAGTTACTTTGACGAAGTCTGCAGAGCGTGTGCGGCAAAAAAGTAGATAAAATTTATATTAAGTACTTCAGTTGACAAAGTTAAAAATTTTTTAGTATATACCTAAACAATTATATTTTGTCAATTTTAGTTTTTATATTGTTATTATTTTCGGGGACTAGCCCCCGAACCCCACTTCTTTTGGTGACCCAAAGAAGCAAAAGGACTATATTTTAGCTCAAATTAATAACCTATCTTACATGTAAAATAATTTTAGTATGATTTAGTACTAATTTTATACTTGCACTTTTTGCAACTTTGACGAAGTCCGCAGAGCGTGTGCGGCGGGAAAAAGTTGAATAAAAAAATGACAAAGTTAAAAATTTTTAGTATATACCTAAACAACTATATTTTGTCAAAAATAAATTTATATTTTTGTTTTTATATCTGGGGCTTTGCCCCATACCCCAGTTCTTTTATTGGTATAAAAGAACCAAAAAAACTGCATTTTTACTCCAAATCTAGGTTATACCCTACATTTAATACATATACTTTTAATATAAAGTTCTAGCAATTGCGTTTTCGCGAAGCGTATCCGAGTTTATTGAGGATATAGCAACTTTTTTGTGCGTCAAAAAAGTTGATAATATTACATAATGTGCAGTAGTCGGCAAAATGAAATCGTTTCAGTATATACTGAAAAATAAATAATTATAATTAAAAAAATTTAAAACCAATAAGGGGCTTAAATAAAGCCCCTTAAAGTAAATTGTAGAATTAAAATTAGCCTACAAACAAACAATTAAAATCAATTATTATACATAAGTTCCTTTTTAGTTAAAACTTGCCTTAAACCATCTTTAGCCTGCGAATCGTTTCCATTATAACCTAAAGCGTTTCTATAACTTTCTTCTGCATTATCAAGCTCATTCATTCTGTAATAACATTTACCCAAAGCTAAATTAATATCAAACATATCCTTCTTTGATGTAGCAGAGTTTAAAGCTTCATTATAAGCATATATAGCATCATTATACTGAAGTCTTCTGTAAGAATATGCTCCGTATAATATATAATTTTCAACTGTAGGAGACATTTCAACTAATTGTCTGTAATAAGTTGAAGCATCATTATAAGAGCGTATTTCTTCCATCATAGTTGCAAGTGTTATCCAAGCATTTTCTCTAACAAGCATTGTATTATTTTCATCATTAGCTGCTATTAATAGAGATTCTTTTGATTTTTCATACTCTTTAGTTTTATAATAAAGCATTCCCGCTCTGTATATACTTTCTCTATCTTTTGGATATTTTGAAAGTGTATAATTGTAATAATTTAATGCTTCATTATTATTTCCTATACCCTCGTAATAAATAGCAAGTGTTCTGCTAGGAAAAGCATTTCCAACATCTGCTTCTATTGAATCTTTTAATAATTTAATACCTTTATCTGAATTACCATAATATAATTCTAATTCACCAAGTCTTGGCATAAATATAGTATTATTAGTTTCTAATTTATATATCTCTTGATAATATTTAAGAGATGGTAAAAAGTCTTTCTGTCTGTATGTTATATCACCAAGTCTTTCTAATGCTGTTTTATATAAATCATCTTTATTGTTAGCCATTATTATTTTCTTATAATTAGCTTCAGCTTCTTTAAGCATACTTCCTTTATAATAAGCATTAGCAAGCAAACCAGTAGCTTCATAAGTATTGGTATAATCCTTCATTCTTACCAATCTCAAATAATATTTTATTGCTCTGTCATAAGCATTTTCTTTTTCATACAATTCACCTAATGCAAGTATAGTATCAACATCATTAGGATTCTGCTCTAATATTTGCTCATATACTTTTTTTATACCATCATAGTCTTCAACTTGTTCATATATTTTTACAAGTCTTCTTACTGAATCCGGTTTTGTATCAGAGTTAACTAAACTTTTCAAATACATTTCTATAGCACTATCAGTATCGCCTGATATTACATATATATCACCCAAAATAGTAGCAGCCTTATCAGCATATTCACTCTTACTTCTTCTAACTAATTTACTTAAAGTATCATAAGCTACGCTTTGGAAACCTTCATTAAGTGCTATTAATCCAACATAAAATAAAGCCTCATCATTATCTTCTAAAGCTAATACTCTCTCATAATAACCTTTAGCTAAACGAGGTAAATCTCTTTCCATATAGAAACGTCCCAAAGTTAATAAGCTAGGTATATAATTAGTATTTATTGCTAATGAATTTTCTAATGAAATTAATGCTTCATCATACATTTCTTTTTCTAAATATGATATTCCTAAATTATGTTTTAATTTTTCATCTAAATACAAGGAATTAGTCATAGTATTAAATACTTTTATAGCAGAATCATAATCTCCTGTTTCATTATATATTTGTCCAAGAAGTATATTAGCTTCATATTGTTTTCTAGGATCTATAGTAGTTTCTATTTCTTTTTTTAATATAGACTTAGCTTTATTATAATCTTTGTTTTTATAATATTCCTTGGCTAAGGTATATTCGTCTACCACTTGAGAATTCAATTTTACTTTACCCTGCATGATTGCTACATTTAAAGATATTATAGCAATAAAACCTAAAGCTCCTATGCATAATATAAAAACCACCATTTGAAGATTTTTATATTTAGCTAGTCTTCTATTGTATGTCGTCTTCTTGTATGCCATCTAAAATCCCATTAACAAATTTATAAGAATCTTTATCGCTAAACATTTTAGCAATTTCGACTGCCTCATCTATAACTACAGATTTTGGTATGTCTTTTAAAAATATTAAAGAATATATAGATATTCTAATTATAGATTTATCTACATATTGTATTCTTTTTATATCCCAGTTATTAGAATATTTTTCTATTAAGTTGTCTATTCTTTCTAAATTTCTTATAGTGCCTTCTACCAAAGTTCTAGTAAAAGAGAATATATTTTCAGGTATTTTATTATCATAATCAAAATCTAAAATCTCATTTATACTAGGTTTTCTATCATTTATTTCATAAGAATATAAAGACATCACTGCATATATTCTTGATTGTCTTCTAGCCCCATAAGATGATAAATCCAAGTCCTTAATATTTTCTTTGTTTTTGGACTTTACTATCATTTTTTTCTTTACAACTTTTCTTGGAGCATTTTCAGAAACAATTTCTTCGTTATTGTTTTCGATATCATTATTCTCAATACTGTTGTTTATATTGTTTTCTTCAGACATATTTATAAAACCTATAAATTAATAATTTTTTTTGATGTGTCGTTTTTTAGATTTTCGGAATATATATTATAAAAATAATTTTGAGTAATGTTTTTATTTAATTAAAAAATTTACATGCAAATAAAAAAGCTGCAGTATTTATAACTGCAGCCTTATATAAAAAATTATTTTCTATAAAATTATAATGTATCTAATTCCGCTTTTATTTTAGCATAAACTTCTTCTGGTTCGCCTCTGCCGCTTTTTACTTTTATTATTTTTAACTTTCCTTCATAGTAATCTAATACAGGCTTGCTTTGACTTTCAAACACTTTTAATCTGTTTTTGATAGTTTCTTCATTATCATCAGCACGTCCTCTTTTTAAGAGTCTTTCTATAATAATTTCTTCATCAGCATATATATAAACAATACTGCTTATTTTATAATTCAAGCTATCCAATATGTTTGATAATTCTTTTGCCTGCTCTATAGTTCTAGGAAAACCGTCTAACATAAAACCATTTTTACAATCATCTTTTGTTATTCTTTCCTTTAGCATATTAATAACTAAACTATCTGGAACTAATTCTCCCTTATCCATATAGGTTTTAGCTGTTTTGCCCAATTCAGTAGCATTAGCAATATTTTCTCTTAACATATCACCTGTTGCAATATGTACTATAGAATAGTCTTTTTCTATTAAAGCTGATTGAGTTCCTTTGCCTACACCAGGAGCTCCTATAAAAATAATATTAAGCATATTAAACTCCTAAAATACATTATTATTAGTAGTATAGTAAATAATAACCTTTTGTCAAATATTATTGAAAAAAATAATGTTATTTATTTGTTTTTTATAGAATAAATATTGTTACCACCGCCAAGAATACATGATATTGGCAGAACCATAACCAGCATTAAAAGATAACTGCTCCACAGAAAAATTACTTTCATTTACCCAAAGCATATAATATATACCTGTAGTTAATGCAAATGCCCCAGTTAATACCATTCCAGCTATATATATATTCATTGCAGTATTATAATTCCTCAAATCTACTGGAGGTCTGTTGGCTGTATTTTGATATTTATTATAATAATCTACCATAGTAGAATCTAATATTTCACCGGCATATACATAAGTTCCTATAGAAAATATTGCAGAAGCTATAGTTAATCCTAAAAATATTTTTGTATTTCTTTCATAGTTTTTAAAGATTTTATCAGCTAAAGTAGGCTCTTTAAACTTCTTCATATTAGGAGTTAAATATAATGCATTAGTACTATCCACAGTAAAAGTACCATAATAATCTATATAATTTGTATTTGTGATTTTTAATGAATATGTACCGAATCCAAAATATCTGTTTATAGTATTTGTAGGAGTTTCTTTTACACCATTTATAACTACAGAACTAGATTCTTCTCCAGGTATATTTATCTGTACTCTAGCCCTATTAGTCATCTCTGTCAATGAAAATTGCAATAATATATTTTCATTAGGCTTTTCAAATGAAAGCATAGTATCTATTGTTTCATAAGCATCTTTTTTTATTGTAAATCTATGATTATTGGTTGTTAATGCCGGAACATATAATGTATTTCCGCTTCTTCCTATAAATACATCATCAACATAAACAAATGCATCCGGAGGAGTTACATCTATAGCTATTACTCCTGTTTTATCCAAATAACTTATTCTATTTGCTATTTCCAATGCATAATTTGGTATTTGCTCATCTATTCTCGCTTCAGGAACAGTAAAAGAATATGAAACTATTTTTTTATATTTTATATATGCTATATATGTTACAACATTAATATTTGGTCTTTTATATTCTACAGTTCCAAATACAGCTACATCAGCATCTCTTGTAAATACATATTTCTTTATATCATCTCCAAAATATTCATAATAATTTTTTCCAATATCCACTTTTTGAACAAAATCATTAGTACCCCTTAATATAATATTAGAACCATTATGTTCAAATATCATTTCATTCGTTTGCAATACAAATCCGGGAGTTTCTGGGGTTATTAATTTCACATTACTTCGTACATCTCCCCAATTAGTATAAGTAGAGTATTCATAATTTGTAAGAATTGTTATATTTGTGCCTTCTGTTTTGCTTGTATATGTTACATTTGTAAATTTAAATACTTTATAATCATAAGCTCTTTCAAAATCTATTGGTTCAATAGTATAATTTGTTGCAGACTGTAATTTTATAGTTTTATTGTATTCTAATTGATTTGCTATTGCATCAGCTATAGTAAAAGTAAGATAATTATAATTGGTATTATCACCTTTATTTGTATAAATATATACTTCTATTTTAGCTGTATCATCAGCCGTATAATATGGTCTTACTTCTTCTATTCTAATAGGTTTTCCGCCGAATGGATATAGCGGAATATACAATACTGTTAATAATATTATAATAAATTGTTTTATATGCATATATTCTATTTTAATTTTTTATTATTAATTTTATATCAAAAAACATCTTTAATCAATATATGTAGTATTTTATTATATAATAAAATTATTTAGCATAACTATGATTTCTTTTCACTTTATTTATTAATTTATTATACAGATTTTATAATTATATCTTAAAATAATGTTTATTATTATTAATTTTATTATATAGGTATATTGACAATTTTTATAGTTTGATATATCTTATTTTTTTAGATTACTATATATAAAAATATTGGAGAGGAATATGGATATATCTAAAAGAATTCAGAGGCTAAAAACTTCGCCTGTAAGAAAGTTGAATCCACATGCTGAAGATGCAGTAAAAAGAGGTATTAAAATATATCATCTTAATATTGGTCAGCCTGATATTGAAACACCTAGCGTATTTTTAGAAGCTATTTCTAAATATAAAGGTAAAACCCTTAAATATGAACATTCAAGAGGTATGAAGCCGCTTATCAATAAAATTCAACAATATTATGATAAATTAGGTGTTCATTACGAAGAAGATGAAATTAACATCACTAACGGAGGAAGTGAAGGATTATTATTCAGTTTACTTGCTATCTTTGATGAAGGTGATGAAATTTTGGTAGCAGAACCTTATTATGCTAATTATAACAGTTTCTATGATGTATTAGACATCAAACGCAATGCTGTTAGAACTTATGCTGAAAACGGCTTCCATCTTCCTAATCGTGATGAAATAGAAAAACATATTACTCCAAAAACAAAAGCATATATGTTCTCTAACCCTTCAAATCCTACTGGTGTTGTTTCTACTAGAGAAGAACTTGATAACATTGCATATCTTGCTAAAAAACATGATATGTTCATTATAAGTGATGAAGTTTATAGAGAATTTGTTTATGGTGACAGAAAAGCTATAAGTTTCGGTACATATAAAGATGTAGCAGAAAATGTTGTTATAATTGACTCTATATCAAAAAGATTCTCTGCTTGCGGTGCTAGAATAGGATGTGTTATAAGTAAAAATAAAAATTTCAGCAATGCATTATTTAGAGAATGTCAAGCTAGATTATCAGCTCCTACTCTTGAAATGGTTGGTGCTGCTGCTTTATACGATTTACCAGAAAACTATTTTGAAGATGCTAGAAAAGAATACGATAACAGAAGAAAAATATTATTTGAAGAACTCACAAAAATGGACGGAGTAGTTATGAAAGAACCTGAAGGTGCTTTCTATGTACTTGCTAAACTTCCTGTAAAAAATGCTGAGGATTTCGCTATATGGTTGCTTAAAGACTTCAACCTTGATGGTGAAACTGTAATGTTTGCTCCTGGTGAAGGTTTCTATGCAACTCCTGGTTTGGGTGTTGATGAAGTTAGAATGTGCTATGCATTAGACTCAAAAGACTTAAAGAGAGCTATGGAAATATTGAAACAAGGCTTAATCAAATATAAATCTGAAGTTGAAAAATAATAAAGTAAAAAATAACTTTTATATAAAATTATAAATAAGGGGGCTATAAAAATAGTCCCCTTTTAATTTTTGTACAAATTATAAAAAATCTGGCGGAAATTTCTTTACTCTTTCTTTAAATAGAAAATCTATTAATTCTCTTGTTCTTGTAAGCAAATAATATGACCATAATTCTATTGAGCTTTGTCCTGCAGTATATGTATTTACCTCATCTACAGAAATACTTATAGTTTTAGTTGTGTCATAGCTTAAATTAATTTTCAAATCTGCCTCATAATATTTATCTCTTATTCTAAATTTAGGAAGCATATCATGTACTATGCAGTTTCTTATGCATTGAAGTGTTTTGGCTAAATTATATTCATTTTTTGGAAGCATTTTATAATTATTTACTATTGATATCAAAAAACCTATATTACATTGAGCCAAATCTTCTACATTAGTAATTTTTTCTTCATATTTCTTTCCATTATTAAATTTATATATAGAAATATATCCTTCTTCCTGAATTTTTTCTTCTAATAGAATCATTAAAGATTGTTCAAACATACTTCCGGCTAAAGTACAGCTAGCCTCAAAATATCCAAAATAATAGTTTTGATGTACTTGATAAAGTAGTTTAATCATATGTTCAAGACGCGGATTATTAATTTGTCCTACATGCATTCTTTGATACTGAAGTTTTTTTCTTCTATTTTCTGCTTCCTCTAAAAAAGAATCATTATATCTTTCTTTAAGGCTTAGTTTTGGCTGTTTTACTTTTTTATTTTCATTATTTGAATTTTCCATATATAGTCCTAATTTTATTTATAATAACATTATATAATATAAATATTTTTAAATAAATATTTTTTATAATAAAGTTAAAAATCATTATTCAATTAATAATAGTATATACCTAAAAACAACTATATTTTGGCTAAAAATGCAGTCTTTCGCGAAGCGTATCCGAGTTTATCAAGGATATAGGCTCTTTGTGATAATACCCCCTAAAGGACTTCCTATAGTTTAGGCACTTCCTACAGTCGCAAAAGAAGTTGGACTTGCAAAGCTGTATGCTTCGCAGTGTCAAAGTCCTTCAAATATTTAAAATTTAAAAAATTATTTTTGATAAAATATACTTCTTTAAATATATTTTCAATATTATGCTATGTGGACATTTAATCAATATTAAAGATAAATAAAAGATATAAAAAAACCACACTCTTTCAAGTATGGTAAAAGAAATGAACCGGTGACGGGTTTCGAACCCGCGCATGCAGGAATGAAAATCCTGTGTGTTAAGCCTCTTCACCACACCGGCATATTATATAAAATTGTAAGAACTCTATGTGAGCCAAGAAAGGTTCGAACTTTCGACAACCGCCTTAAAAGGGCGATGCTCTACCGACTGAGCTATTGGCCCGTATTTCTTATCATTCGTTTGAATGTTTCATTATAATACTATGTAATTGATTTTTTGTCAAGCAGAAATCATGTTTTTTTCTGTTTTTTTATATTTTTTTAAAAAATATCCCAATTAAAATATATTCCAAGGATTATAATTAGGCAATTCAGCTTCTACATAAATTTCTTCATCTTTAGTTGGATGAGGAAATTTCAAGCTTTTAGCAAACAATGCCAAAGGAACATCATCTCTGTCATACTTTATATAACTGCTGTATTTCCTATCTCCATATATAGTATGACCTATATTGGAAAGCTGAACTCTTATTTGATGGAATCTTCCTGTTTCCAATTCAACTCTAAGTAAGCTCAAATTTTTAATTATATCTTCTTTAACTACATTAAATTTTAATTTGGCTATTTTGGCATTCTTAGTATTTTCAAAAACTACCTGAGCAATATTTCCTAATTTATTTGTCTTTTTTATAAGATAATTTTCAAGTCTGCCCTCTTTCTCCAAAAGTATGCCATTAACAACAGCATAATAAGTTTTTTCAAATTTTCTATCTCTTATAGCCTCACTTAATCTTGATGCTGCTTTTGAAGTCTTAGCAAAAACCATAATTCCGGATACAGGTCTGTCAAGCCTATGTACAAGTCCTAAAAATACATTTCCTTTTTTATTATACTTTATTTTTATATAATCTTTTATATTATCAAAAAAAGATACATCTCCGGTTATATCGCCTTGAGTTGGTATATTAGGAGGCTTTACAGCAACTATTATATGATTGTCTTCATATATTGGATTAATGTAATTATTAATTTCTTTTTCAATATCCATATTAATGCACCATAAAAATTATTATTATATAAAATAACTTAAAAAGCTATATATTACAAGTTATTAATTTGTATAAAAAGATGTTTTTTTGAAATTAAAGAATTTAAGAAAATAAAGGAATGTGCCGAGTCAGGGAATCGAACCCTAGACACAGGGATTTTCAGTCCCTTGCTCTACCTACTGAGCTAACTCGGCAAGTGATAGTTATTATAGCACAGTGAATAAAAATGTCAAGTGTTATTATAAAAAATATTACAAAAAATATATTTTTAGGTTTATACTTCTGTATATTTTTGACAAATAATATTCTTAAATATATAATAAACAATCATTTTTTAAAAAATTTATTAGCAGGTAATATAATGACAAAGAAAAAAGACAGAATAATCACATTTTCATTAGTAGTAGTAATTATAATTTTAATAAATGCAATAATTAATCAATTTACACCAATTATAGACTTAACAAAAGATAAAGTATATTCTCTAAGTAAAGAAAGTAAAAATTTAGTGAAAAATCTAAAAGAACCTATGACTGTGAAATTTTTTGTTACTCCAAATCTTCCGCCTCCTTTTTCAACTTATGAAAGATATATAAAGGACTTATTTGAAGGATATAAATCTGCAGGCGGTAAAAATATAAGTTTTGAAGTGGTAGATGCATCAAAACATGGTGATTTAGCTACTCAATACAGAATAAACCCAACACAAATAAGTGTATTAGAGAAAGATCAAACTCAAACTAAAGTAGCTTATATGGGACTTTCATTCATATATGGAGATTCTATAGAAACAATACCGTTTGTACAATCAACTGAGGGATTGGAATATAATATAGATACCATTATGAGAAAATTAATGGATAAAAACGATAAGTTAACAAGATTAGAAAATAATTTAAATGTTTATTATATTTCTTCTCCTGAAATATATGAACTTCTTCCTATAGGTGCTATGGAATTAATACCTGATTCAATTATGCAGGCTGTTTCTGATGCTAATAAAGATTTGATGAATAAAGTAAAATTTATACATGTTGATATGTCAAATCCTTCAGCAGAAAATGAAGAACTATTAAAAAAACTTAATATCAAAAAAATAGAATGGCAGGATATAAAAGATCCTAGCGGAAATATTATAGCAAATAAAGGAAGTGCATATTTTTCATTGGTATTAGAAAATGGAGATGATGTAAGAGAACTTGCAACTTCATATATATTATATGGGGCATTTGATGAAATAAAAAATGAAATATCAAAAAATATAGACAGCATGCTTGGACTTAAAGCTACAATAGGATATGTTCAAGGACATGAAGAAGCTAATTATATAACTATACCTCCTCAATTCGGTGGAAATCCTAATGATGCTTATGACAGCGTAAGCGAATATATTACTGAAATACAAGGAAATTATAATTTTGAAGCAGTTGATATATCTTTAAATGATATACCTTCAAGCATAGATGCATTAATAGTTGCTGGAAGTAAAACTGCTTATACTGATTATGAATTATATAAATTGGATCAATTCATTATGAGCGGAAAACCTGTATTATTTATGCTTAATGGTGTAGAAATAAATCAAAATGACCCAAATGCTCAAATGTATGGGCCAAAACTTATGCCTGTTACAAATAGATTAAATGAAATACTTCCTAACTATGGTTTTAGTATAGCAACTAATATGATATTTGATGACAGTGCATATAAAGCTCAAGTACAGCAAGGTATGCCTGAACAAAAAATGTACTACATACCTTTAATAGCAGCTGAAAACATTAACGCTAAAAGCGATATAACTAAAAGTATTAATTTAATGCTTGCTCCTATATCATCAGAAATAATAACAAATACAAATAATACTGATATAAAAGTAACTCCATTAATTTATACAAGTGATAAAAGCTGGGTTGAAACAGAAAACTTTATGGCATCTATGACAGGAATGCCAACTGATACAAGCAAATTATCAAAAAGACTATTAGCTGCTTCTTTTGAAGGCAAAATGAATAGTGCATTTGAAGGAAAAGATATACCAGCATCTACAAATACTCAGAATAATATTAACAGCGGAATAAACAGAATCAATTCTACTACAAGCGGAAAAGTAATTGTGGTTGGTTCTTATGAAATGGCTAAAAACAGTGCTTATACTGTTAATAAAATATTCTTAATGAATTTAGTTGATTATATGGCCGGCGATAATGGACTTATGAGCATAAGAAGAAAAGGAGCTATATATAATCCTCCTTATCAAGTGCCTGAAACTGTTAAGCTTTTTGTAAGAATCATTAATATAGTAATGCTTCCTGTTGCTATTATAGTATTCGGACTTATGTTATGGAGTTCAGATAAAAAGAGAAGACAGCAAATATTTGAAAAGTTCAATAAAAAAACAGAATAATATTTGAAAGCTTTTATAATTATTGGTTACTTTGACAATTTACATTCTTTTGTTATAATAAAATTATGAATGAAAGAAAAGATATTAATGTACTTAACGATTATTTTATGCGTTATATGTTTGCTAAAGAAGGACATGAACGCATTTTAAAGAATCTCATTAATTCTGTAAGATTGGACTATAATCAAGAGACTTTTGAAGAAGTGAAAGTTTTAAATACTTTTAATTTAAAAGAATCCATAAATGATAAGCAATCGATAGTAGATGTTAGAGCAGTAACTAAAAGCGGAGAAACTGTTTTAATAGAAATACAAAGAGTTGGAAATCAATCATTCGTTTATAGAAGTTTGTATTATTGGGCTAAATGTTATGTTTCTAATTTGAGGAATAATGAAAAATATAATGATTTAAAACAGGTTATAGTTATTAATATTTTGGATTTCAATTTATTAAAGTATATTGATAAAGAACATAGCTGTTATGTAATAAAAGAATTAGAAACTAATCATATACTTACTAATCATCTGGAAATGCACTTCCTAGAACTTCCTAAATATTTATCTAGTAATTCAAGACTTACAGATGAATTAGATGCTTGGTTTTATTTTTTAACAACTAAAGAAAAATGGAGGATATTATGGAAATGTTAGTTAAAAAAAATCCTATAATGAAAGAAGTTTATGATGAGTATAACAAATTTGTAAACACAAAAGATTTATTTGATAATTATGCAGAATATGAAAAGAATTATTTTGATATTTTAGCTTTAAATGAAGAAAGAATAAAAGGCAGAGAAGAAGGTATAAAAGAAACCCAAATATCTATGGCTAGAAATATGAAAAATAAAAATATGGATTTAAACCTTATTAGTGAATTAACAAATTTAAGTATAGAAGAAATAAAAAACTTATGAGCATTTAGTAAATTTATTTACTAAATATAAATAGC
>NZ_JAWLQI010000031.1:0-38345 GCF_036997785.1 Brachyspira pulli | reverse complement strand
TTTAGAAAATACTGAATATATGTTTAGAAACTGTACTAATTTTAATCAGAGTGTAAATCATTTCAATATGTCAAAAGTAAAAAATGCAATTTATATGTTTGATGGATGTAAGGAATTTAATCAGCCTTTAGATAAGTGGGATACTTCAAATATTGAATATATGAATGGAATATTTAAGGGTTGTACTAATTTTAATCAGAATATAAATAATTGGAATACATCTAGCTTGGCAATAGTAATAGAAATGTTTAATGGGTGTGAAAATTTTAATCAGCCTTTGAATAAATGGAACATATCAAAGGTAAGACATTTAACGGCTATGTTTAGAGATTGTCATAATTTCAATCAGCCTTTAAATGATTGGGATATATCAAAGGTTGAAAATATGAGCGACATGTTTGAAGGCTGTAAAAGTTTCAATCAGGATTTAGATAAATGGGATACTTCAAATGTAAAAAGTATGAATTCTATGTTTTGGAGATCTGAAAGTTTTAATAAGCCTTTGGATAAATGGAATGTAAGCAATGTTAATTCTATGTCTGCTATGTTTTATAATAGCGGTTTCAAAGAATATGCTTCTCTTGATACTTGGGAGCTTAATGACAAAGTTATAATCGATAATATTTTTGATGATAGTGCAGTTAGTAGTTTAAGTTTGAAATGGATTTTATATTTATATACTTTTTCTAATATTAATGTTTTAACTGTTTTAGAAAAAAATATAAAAGAAATTTATGAAATAGCACAGACAAGTAATAATAAAAAAATTAAAGCGGTTAAAACAAGATTAGAAAATCTTTATTATAATGATTTAAAAGAATTTCTTAATTATGAATTATTTGATAATATTGAAAAGTATGAAGAAAGTATTAATAAAAAATTAAAGAAAAAAGATGATGCAAAAGTTTCTTATATAGAAAATTGTAATGTATTAATAAAAGATAAATCGAGAGAAGTTGATATAAAAGTGATAAAATATATATACTTAAAATATTTAGAATTAAAAAGAGATATTTATCATTTGATTGAAATAGACTCTATTATTAATTTACTTGATAAAGAAAGTTTTTTGACTTTTGCTAAAAATATTTATAAAGAAACATACAAGGAAACCACAGCAATTATTTATAGTTTGTATGGAGGTGATGAGGCTTTAAGAGAAATATATAAGAAAGAAAAAGATTCTAAATTCTTTTTAATGATTTTATCTTCAATAGAAATTACAGAGATTACTGATTATGCTATAAAACTATTGTATGATATTTATTCAAAAGCTAAAAAACATGAAATACGCAGTTCAGCATTACATTTATTAAAAGAAATATCAAAAGAAAAACATTTATCTCTTGAAGATTTAGAATTGAAATTTACTTCAAATTTCGGATTTGATTTAAAAGGCGAAAAAATTATCAATGATGATTATAAATTGATTTTAAATAGTGATTATTCTGTAAATGTATTTGATATAAAAAATAATAAAATATTAAAATCAGTGCCTAAAAATTTTGAGGATAATATAAAAGAAGAAATTAAATACATAAAAAAAGAGATTCCTGATATTATAAAGAAACTTTCTTTAAAATTGTATAAATCATTAATGTATGAAAAGAAATATAATTATAAACTTTTTAAAGAAATATTTATTGATAATCCTTTAATGAATAAATTTTCTTCTTCGCTTATTTGGAATTTATATGATAAAGATAATTTGTTTTTAACTACATTCAGATATAATAATGATGGAAGTTATTCAAATTCTGATGATGAAGAAATTAAAATTAATGATGACAGCTTTATAGGTTTAGCAAGCCCTATAGAAATGAATGAAGAAACTATAAACAAATGGAAGTGTCAATTAGAAGATTATGAATTAGTTCAGCCAATCAATCAATTAAACATAATAAAATTAGATAAAAATAATTTGGAAAATGAAATAAACAAATTACAAAACATTGAAATAGCTTATGGTACTTTTAAGGCTTTCGGTGATAGGTATTCAATGATTCCTAGTTATATGGACTATGGCACAGTTAAAGAATATAATTTAAAAATAAATAATGGAGATGCTTTTGATATAAGTATAGATGCTGAAGATAGTATCGATTATAAAGATAAAGTAAAAATAAATATTAAATTCTATAATGAAAATAATGAAAAAGTATCAGAAAGATTTATTTATACTTTATTAGTATTAATGATATGGGATTTTAGACTTAATAATTAAATCAGTAGATTTTATATTAACTATTAAATATATTATACTAATATTAAATGTACTTATGTGGAATATCTGTAAAAATAGTAGAGTACCGAATAAAGCCAAACAAATATTAAAATTAAAAAATATAATTTCTTATGAACTTTTACTTATACTCATTTAGTAATTTTTCCAATTCAAAAACCAAATCTTCTCTTCTAAAATCATTTGCTATAGCAATGCAATATTTTAACATCGTGACATAATATTCTTTTTTAGTTAAATGAGAATAAAATTTAGAATATACTTTTTCTGAATTACACAAAAAAGGTCTATCATCATAAATAAGACATAAATTATTTTTTAAATATTTGCAGACACCGTTACCACTATCTAAATAAGATACTTCTTCTATTAAATTTACCTTTTGGCAGCATAAACCGCATTTGATACAAGGAAACTTTTCATTCATAGATTTTTATAAAAAATAAATATGACAAAAAATATATTAAGCAGAGATTTTTTTTAGTTCTATAATTTTCTGCCATTGAAAATCTCTAATAATATTGACAACATCATTTTTTACTTCTTCTTCCATATCAGAAGTAATTTCAAATTCTTTTTTCAGCATATCAAATATATTTTCAATAGAATTACTACCGTCAATATTTTCGTATACAAATCTTGCTGTATCATTCAAATAATATATTTTAGATTCGGCATTCATTACTATTAAAAAATCTCCATTTTCTCTAAATTTTAGACAAGTTTTAATAGGTATCAGCTGATTCATTTTATCGAACATATTCATAAAATCAATCCTTAACTATGATAGGATTTAAAGTAGGGATAGAATTATATGATAAAGCCTCTATATCTTTTTTCATCATAGCAGTAGCAGCTTTATATCCTGCTACTGCTCCAGCAGCTCCTCCAAGGGCTTGTCCAGCTACAATTAATGAAGGAGTAGCAGCAGCAACAGCTGAAGCCAATCCAGCGGCAGCAGCGACTATAGCTGGAATAATACCATACTCATTTGGCTTTTCAAAATCATTAAATGCTTTAGAAATAGGTTTTTGATATTTTCTCATAACAACTCCTTAAAATTAAACATTTTTTATAGGATTTAATGAATCAAGCGGATTATTAAATACATTTTTATTACCTGAAGTTGCAATACCTTTAGAAGCCAATCCAACAGCAGCTCCTGCAGCTACACTTCCAGCTGCAGCTGCCAATGCTGCTCCTCCAACACTACTTGCAGCAGCACCAACCGCTGCTGTTAATGGAGCTATAGCAGCAGCAATAGCAGGAATAATTCCGTATTCATTAGGTTTTTCAAAATCAATTATTGACATAGAATATGGTTTTTGATATTTTTTCATAATAACTCCTTATTTATATAAGTATATCTTTATCCGCATAATTAGTAATCATAGTACTTATATCTTCATCATTAAAACTTGAAGCATATTCTAATATTTTAGGATCAGACCAACATGAGATTCCTTTTTCTTTCCATATTTTTACAAAATCATCTTTAAGCACATTACCTATAACAAAAGGAACCATACAATCAAGACGCATATCACCATTAGGACGTATTATTAAACCTGAATTTGGTCTTGTTATATATTTATTAATAGAATATTTTGTATTAAGAGAACGCTGTATTAGCATACGACCTAAATATTTATTAAAATTTTCTTCATACTTCTGTAAAAGCAAAGCATGTTCTTCTCTATTTAACAATAAATCTTTATTTTCTGATGTCCTGCCGCTTAAATTTATTTCACCTAATATTATATTTGAAGCTCCTAAAGAGTAAGCTAAATCACACATTTTATCTACATCTTTTAAATTATACGGAGTAACTGAATGTGCTATTGTTAAAGGAATACCAGCAGCAGAAACCATAAATGCAGCATCTATTGCTCTTTCCCAACTGCCTTCTCTTCGACGAAATTCATCATGAGTTTTAGCATCTGCTCCGTCTATTGAAACCTGAAGCCAATGATATCTATATTTAGATAGTCTTTTGACTTTTTCACTATTTAGTAAAAAACCATTAGTTATAAGCAAAAAATAAACACCATCTTCATGAAGTATATCCATTATTTTAAATAAATCTTCACCTAATAAAAGAGGTTCGCCTCCAGATATAATACATTCAAATATACCGCCATTTTTTACTATATATTTTGTAAATTCTATCCATTTTTCAGGTGTCATAGCATCTTTTGAAGTATTGTTTTCACCAGAATAGTTGTAACAATGTTTGCAGTACACATTACAATGAGATGTAAGTTCAAACTGTAATGTCATAGGAAAATCAAAACTATGCGGATATAAACCATTTGCTTGTAATTTTTCTATTCTCTCTTTCTCAGTTCTAGCCTGCTTTTCATCTAAAGCATTATATATTTTGACATAATCTTTCATTATTGACTCCAAATATATAGAATATAATATTATATTGTACATAAAAAGTCAATAATGATATATAAAAATATATTAAAATTATACATATAATAATAAATTACATGTATGATTTTATAAAGTAATACATGTAAAATAGTATTTAAAATAATTACACAAATTTTTATTGAATATATATGGTTGTTTGCGAAATATTTTTTACAAATTATAGTTATGAAATACTAACAAATAATTACATAGAAATGGCTATAATTATTTAAAGTTTATTTAACCCATATATACCTAAACAACTATATTTTGTCAATTTTTATATTTTATAAATGTAAATTATAATTTTTCATAATATAAAATATTAGTTAATATTGTTGAAATATGTTTTAACTGTAAGATAAATTATAATTTTTTGTACAATAATAAGTAATCAGCCGCACGTATAAATGACATTCATTAAGAATAAGCGATACCGTGCGGGTTGCCGCTACGGCTAGTAGTTGACAAAGTTAAAAATTTTCAGTATATATAAAATTATAATATATTTATTTAATGAATAGGAAATAATTATGAAAGGTTTAGTTTATTTAGGAAATAAAAAAATAGAATTAAAAGAAATAGAAAATCCAAAAATAATTGATAGTAAAGATGCAATAGTTAAAGTTACATTATCTAGTATATGCACAAGTGATTTTCATATAATAAACGGAGCTGTTCCAAGAGCTAAAGAGAATATTGTTTTAGGACATGAATTTGTAGGTGAAGTTATAGAAGTAGGAAGCGATGTGAAAAAATTAAGTATAGGAGATAGAGTTTCAGCCAACTGTATAACTTTTTGCGGAGAATGTTATTACTGTAAAAATGGT
This sequence comes from Brachyspira pulli, assembly GCF_036997785.1. NCBI lineage: Bacteria > Pseudomonadati > Spirochaetota > Spirochaetia > Brachyspirales > Brachyspiraceae > Brachyspira > Brachyspira pulli. The sequence continues at coordinate 32,852 of NZ_JAWLQI010000031.1, read as the reverse complement.
TTTATAAATAATTGCGAAAAAGGCGGTTGGGAAATAGGATGCCGCATTAATGGATGTCAGGCTGAATATGTGAGAGTTCCTTATGCTGATATGTCATTAAATATTATTCCAGAAAATGTATCTTATTCAAATGCTTTATTCGTAGGTGATATTTTGGCAAGCGGTTATTTTGGGGCTGAACTTTGTGATATAAAGAACAATGATACTGTTGCTGTAATAGGTTCCGGACCTGTAGGGCTTTGTGCTATGATGAGTGCTAGAATATTCGGTGCTAAAAAAATAATAGCTATTGATATAAATGAAAATAGATTGAGTATTGCAAAAGAAAATAATTTAGCAGATTATACAATAAACCCTAATAAAAATAATAGTATAGAAGAATATATAAAAGATATTAATAATGGAAGACTTGCTGACGGTACAATAGAAGCTGCAGGAGGGGAGAATACATTTGATTTAGCTTGGAGAATTGCTAGACCTAATTCTGTAGTAGCATTGGTTGCTATGTATGAAAAGCCTCAATCACTTCCTTTAAATATTATGTATGGCAAAAATTTAATATTCAAAACTGGCGGAGTTGATGCTGTTCATAGCGATGAAATTTTAAAGCTAATTTCAGAAGGAAAAATAAATACTGATTTGCTTATCACTCATAGAGTAAAATTAGATGATATATTGAAAGGTTATAAAATATTCGATAAGAAAGAGGATAACTGTATTAAAGTAGCTGTTGAAAATGTATAATATTTTTTATGTTTTATAAAAATGGCTATATATTAAAGTCTATAGTAAATCTTATTTTTTGTTTAAAAATATTAATAAATATAAGTTTTTTACAAGAATATTATACTTTTTATACGTAATTTAGAGTATTCTAACATTTTTATATGAAAATACTGTAATTTAAATTTGTAATATTTAGTTATTCATTGTATAATAGTAGAAATAAAGTTTTAAAATAAAATATAAGAGGGATATTACAAATATGGCTGCTGCAGAAAAAACATATAGTTCCAAGAACATTCAAGTTTTAGAAGGACTAGACCCTGTTAGAAAACGTCCTGGTATGTATATCGGTTCTACAGGTGCACAAGGTTTGCATCACTTAGTATATGAGGTTGTAGACAATAGTATAGACGAAGCTATGGCAGGATATTGTAAGAATATAACCGTTACTATAGAAAAAGACAATATCATCAAAGTAGAAGACGATGGTAGAGGAATACCGGTAGATATGCATCCGAAGCTTAAAATTTCAGCTTTAGAAGTTGTTATGACTAAATTGCATGCTGGCGGTAAATTCGATAATGAAACATATAAAGTATCAGGCGGTTTGCATGGTGTAGGTGTATCCGTTGTTAATGCTTTAAGTACAGAACTTATTGCTGAAGTTAATAAAGATGGTAAATTATACAGACAAGTATATCATAGAGGAGTACCTGAAGAACCTGTTAAAGAGGTAGGTACAAGCAATAAAACTGGTACTACTGTAACATTTAAAGCAGATCCTGAGATATTTGAAACTACAGTTTATGATTATAAAATACTTGCTAATAGATTAAGAGAATTAGCTTTCTTAAACAGAGGTATTAGAATAACTCTTATAGATAAAAGAGAATCAGAAGTTGTAAGTAATGAGTTTTATTATGAGGGTGGTATAGAAATGTTTATAACTCACCTTAATGAAAATAAAAAACCATTACATGATAAACCTATATATTTACATAAAACAGAAGAAAAAACAGATGTAGAAGTAGCTATGCAGTATGTTGATTCTTATAATGAGAATATATTTACTTATTGTAACAACATCAATACAACTGAAGGCGGTACGCATTTAGTAGGATTTAGAACTGCTTTAACTAGGGTTTATACTGATTTTGCTAAAAAACTTGAATTAGACAAGAAAAATAAAATAACATTTATGGGTGAAGATACAAGAGAAGGTTTAGTTGCTGTAGTATCTGTAAAAATACCTAATCCTCAATTTGAAGGACAAACAAAAACTAAATTAGGTAATACAGAAGTTAGAGCGGTAACAGAAAAACTTGTAGTTGAAGGTTTGAATGATTATTTCTCACAAAACCCAAAAGTTATAAAAGCTATATTGGAAAAAATTATATCTGCAGCTCAAGCTAGAGAAGCAGCTAGAAAAGCTAGAGATTTAGCTAGAAGAAAAAATGCATTAGAAAGTGATTCTTTGCCTGGAAAATTGGCTGACTGTTCAGAGCAGGAAGTTGATAAATGTGAGGTATATCTTGTAGAGGGAGACTCTGCAGGCGGTACTGCCAAAGGCGGAAGGGATAGACATTTCCAAGCTATACTTCCTTTAAGAGGTAAAGTATTAAATGTTGAAAAAGCTAGACTTGATAAAATAATAGATAATGAAAGTTTGAAACCTATAATTGCGGCATTAGGCTGTGGAGTAGGAGCTTCTTTTGATATATCAAAAATAAGATACGGCAGAGTTATTATTATGGCTGATGCCGATATCGACGGTTCACATATAAGAACTTTACTTCTAACATTCTTCTTTAGATATATGCGTCCTTTAATAGATTTAGGTCATATATTTATAGCAGTTCCTCCTTTGTACAAAATAAGTTTTGATAAAAAGAATTTTATTTATGCTTATTCTGATGAACAGAGAGATAAAATACTTGCTGAGAATAAAGACAGAAAATATGATATACAAAGATATAAAGGTTTGGGTGAGATGAATGCTGACCAATTATGGGAAACTACTATGAATCCTGAAACTAGACTTATGTATCAAGTATTAACTGAAGATGCAGAAAAGGCTGACCAATTATTCTCTATGCTTATGGGCGATGAAGTAAAACCTAGAAGGGATTTCATCGAAGCCAATGCTAGATACGTTAAGAATTTGGATGTTTAATTTTAGCAGTTTTTTAAATTTTATATTTGTATTTTTTCTAAATATTGTTTTATTTTAAGCAAAGAATAATTATATTTTTTGAAAATAAAAGGAGTAAATCTATGGATAATATATATGATTTAATTATAGTAGGAGGCGGTCCTGGCGGTATTGCTTCAGCTGTTGAGGCTGTTATATTAAAGATGTCTAAAGTTCTTTTAATAGAAAAAGGCGATAACCATTCTACTACTATCAGAAAATTTTATAAAGATGATAAAAGAGTTGATAAAGATTATAAAGGTGAAACTTTAGATTTAAAAGGAAATATTAAATTTGAAACTGCAACTAAAGGTGATGTATTAGATTTATTCAGTGAATGTTTATTTGGAAACTATATAGAAGCTATGTTCAATACTGAAGTAGAATCTATAAAGAAAAACGGTGAATATTTAGAAGTAACTACAGTTGATAATAAACAATATCTTGCTAAATATGTAGTAGCTTCAATAGGTAAAATGGGCAGACCAAATAGACCAGATTATCCTATACCTCCAAGCTTGAACGCAGTTGTAAATTTTAATATTTATAAATGTAAAGAAAATGAGAAAGTATTAGTAGTTGGAGGCGGTAATTCAGCTGTTGAATATGCTTATTTATTAGGTAAAGATAATGATGTTACTATCAACTATAGAAAGGCTGAATTTACTAGACCTAATGAAAAGAATTTAGAAACTATTAAGGAAGATATTGCCAGCGGAAAAGTTAAGCCAAAATTAGGTGTAGATATAACTTCTATTAAAGATAAAGAAGGAAAAGTTTTAGTAAATTATGCTGATGGCACAGAAGATGTTTATGACAGAGTTATATACGCTTTAGGCGGTGTAGCACCAGTTGACTTCTTAAAGAGATGTGATATAGAGTTAGATGAACATGGCGTACCTATAGTAAATGAAAAACATGAATGTTCTGTTAAGAATTTATATATAGCTGGAGATATATTATATAAATCCGGCGGTTCTATTGCTAAAGCTTTGAATGCTGGTTTTGATATAGTAGAACATATATATAATTTAATGCAAGAAGAAAACAAATAAAAATTAATTTTATATGAAATAATGGGGCTTTGGGTTAAGAAGCCCTATTATTTTATCGATAATGTAGAAAAATGTTAAAAGAATTATTACAAAATAATATAAAAATAGTTGATAGCGTTTCTAATTGGGAAGATGCTATACGTATTGCAGCTGAACCTTTATTAAATAGCGGTTGTATAGAAAAAAGATATATTCAGGCTATAATAGATAATGTTTATAAATATGGAAATTATATAGTTTTAACAGAGAATGTAGCTATGCCTCATTCAAGACCTGAGGACGGGGTAATAAAAAAAGGTTTTAGTTTATTGAAAGTAAGAAATGGTGTAGATTTTTACCAAACAGAGGAGAAAGTTTATTTATTTTTTACTTTAGCTGCTGAAGACTCTAATGGTCATCAAGATGCTTTATTAGAACTTGCAGATTTTTTATGCGATAATGAAAAAATATCTAAATTGATAAAAGAAGATTTGCAAGAAGAAGATATTTTAAATTTAATTTAAATTAAAAAGGAGATTAATTATGTTAAAAGTGTTAGTTATTTGTGCAAATGGTACTGGTACAAGTTTGATGATGCAAGAAAAAGCTCAAATGTCTTTAATAAAATTAGGCGTAGAAAATTTAGAAATTGAGCACTCTGATTTGAACAATAATAATTTAGAAAAATATGATTTGATTTTCTGTCCTATCAATTTTATTGACCAATTCAAATATGTAGAAGATAAAGGTATTAAGTTAATAGGTATAAAAAATATCTTATCTGAAGCAGAGTTTAAACAAAAACTTGAAGAGTCCGGATATTTAGACGAATTAAAAAAGAAGTAATTTTAATGTAAACTAAAAATTGTTTTAATATAATAAAAAGCAGAAGCTGAAAATAACAGCCTCTGCTTTTTTATTGTTATTGATTAATTATTTGGATATAAAAGCTTATAGTCTTTTTTCATTCCAGCTTGAAGATAATCTTCTGGTACTACTTTCCAGTTATTAAGTTTTTCAACAGTAATAGGGCCATTTTGTTCCTCAAACCAGTTAATCATATAATATCTTAAATCTTTATCAGTAGATTTTATAACTAGATCCATATTTTGTAAAGTTTTTAAATCTATGCCGGCACCTTGTGTAAGATGTCCGCCGCCGCCGCTTCCTCTGTAAGAATTAATTGCTATTTTATATTCTTTATCTAATTCAAAAGGTCTTCCATCGCTTAATGATTCTATTATAACTTTTTCACCATTAGGTTTTGTTATATCTACAGTATAATTTAATCCAGCAATACTTTCATAATTATAACTAGGTGTAACAGTATCATAAGAATTGTATCTGTTATTAAATATTAATTCTCCTTTAGCGTCTTTTTTGAATGCTATAACATGATCATTAATATTAGTCATAGTATTGAACCATCTGCCGTAAGAATATTCCATAAAATCTTTTATTTGTTTTCCTGTTAATTTCATCACATAGAAAAAGTTTTCATAAGGATATAAACTAAACATATCTCTTACTTTAACAGTACCATTATTTAATACAGCATCTTTACTTAATGTGGCAGCAAAAGAGAAATCTACTTTTTCTCCTAATTCTTTTTCAGCTATTTCAAATTGTAATTGATGTATAAAGCTTAAAAAATAACTATCACCAAATATAGCTTCATCAGAAGTAAGTTTAGTGTTCAAATTGCCTATATCTCTGCCAACCCATTTTGTGATATTTTCTTTGGCACTTGCAAATTTATCTAAAAATTCTTTATCTGCTTCAAATGATGATGGTTCTAATAAAGTACCGTCGAATTTTATATCCCAAGCATTATTATCTTTATTATATTTCATATTTACATCTATAGAAACTATATATCTTGCCGCATTAATTCCGCCGTATATCGGAACTATTTTTCCGCTTGGACTTTTTACTTCTTTAGTTTTTTGTTTTGAAGTTTCATCATAACCAAACCCCATCCAGCCTTGATGGTCATGTCCGACAAGTATTAAATCGAAACCATCAACTTGTTCTGCAACTAATTGACTTGCATTTTCATTTTTGAATGTTTCTTTATCTTCAGTATGATTAGCTCCAGCATGGAAAAGCCCTATAATCATATCAGGATTTTCTTTATCTTTTATAGTTTTTACCCATTTTTTAGCTGATTCCACCATATCTTCTGTAGATAAGCCTTCATATAAAACCTTTGGAAGCTGTCTGTCTATTGCAGGTTCTATAAGTGCAAGTACAGCTATTTTTACACCATTTTTTTCTATTATAGTATAAGGTTTAAAATATGGTTTCTGAGTTTTTTCATCTACTAAGTTTGCAGAAATTAAAGGAGCTTTTAATTCTTTGGCAAGTTTATCATAAACGCTATGTCCTGCTTCAATATCATGATTTCCCACTCCTATAGCGTCATAATTCATATAATTTAAAACTTCTGCCCATATATGAGGCTCATTTGTAGCTACAAAATTATAATAATAAACTGTAGGCTGTCCTTGTAGTGAATCGCCATCGTCTAATAATAAAACAGTTTTTCCTTCATTTCTTAACTGTTTTAAGTATGTAGATATATGAGCCATTGAAGTGTTTTCTTCTTCATCTGTTATGAAGTTATACGGAAAAATCATTCCATGAATATCTGTTGTTTGTACTATTGTAAAATCAATTTCGCCTTCAGGATATACTCTTTTGTTATTAGAATTGCATGATACATTAGTCAGTAATGCAGATAATAAAATACTCATTATTATATAACCTCTTTTCATACACTGCCTCCATATATTTTCTTATATTTCGATTATAACATAAATGGAGCAAAATAAATATCGATTATTCTATTTTTAAAACTTTTTTTACTATATCTATATTAGACATTATAAAATTGATAGAATTAAATATATAATATAATGTAAAGATAATAAATATTACGAAAAAGCTTCTTTTAAAAATTGTTCTTGATTTACTGTCTTTATCTTCTGTCCAGAATAAATCTATAATATCTTTCTTCTTTCTTTTGTTTTTGGATTTGTCTTTTTTATTATTTATATTTTCTTTATTTTTATTTTTTGACAGTATTCTAAAAATTAAAGAAATTATAATATATATTAAACATACTAATATTATAAAATTGAATATTAGATAAAAAGTCATTACTTGTTCCATATCTTGCAAATTAAATTTTTCCATTATAAATCTCCTTATGTTATCATTTTTTAAAAAGGACAGGCTATAGTTTGTTTATTTTGTATATCTGTATATTCTGCCTTCCAATAATGAGGATCATTAATTTCTATATACTTTGTATTTTTAGTATCTTTTATTACTTTTTCAATAAAAGGTTTATTTAAAAAAATAAATAAATGTTCTTTATCTTCAAATCCTCCAACTGAAATTTCTCTTATTGTGTTTCCAGATTTTAATTCATTATATAATATTTTTTCTAATTCATCACTTAATTTATACAAATTATTATTTTTTATAATTTCGTTTAATTTAGTAATTTGTTCTTTAATCGTTTTTTCATTGACAATAATATATTGTTCCAAAATAATATTCCAAAAATAAATATTTTATACTATTATATAATATACCTAAACAACTATATTTTGTCAATTTTAGTTTGTCAATTTTATTGTTTGTGGTGGCTTTGCCCCTACACCCCACTTCTTTTACCGATTAGGCACCTACTTGGTGGTGACGCAAAGAGGCTTATATCCTCGACAAGCTCTGATACGCTTCGCGAAGGACTATATTTTAGCTTAAATTAATAACCTATCTTACATGTAAAATGATTTTAGTATGATTTAGTACTAATTTTATACCTTGCACTTTTTGCAACTTTTTGCGGCGGGAAAAAGTTGAATAAAAAAATGACAAACTTAAAAATTTTCAGTATATATTTATTTTTTATTTTGTAAAATACTATATTATGTTATAATTTACAAATACTAATAAAATATGTTTTTATAAACAATATTATTAAGGAGTAAATATTATATGAGTAATGAAAATAAATCAAACACTTTAATAGAAAGAAAAGATGTAAAAATAGAAGATACTTGGGATTTAACTTTATTATATAAAAATGATGATGAGTTTGAAAAAGATTTTAAATCAATGGAAGATTTTTCAAAAGAGGTTAGTAAGTTTAAAGGAAATCTTTCAAAATCAGCAAAAGAATTAAGGGATATATTAGACAGTATAATGAAAGCTTCTATAATATTGGAAAAGCTAGGTTCTTATGCATTTTTAAAACAGACAGAAGATTTAACTAATAATGATTCTAATATAAAAGTAGCTAGATTTGCTAAACTTTCATCAGAATTTTCTGCTAATTTAAGTTATTTTGAGCCTGAACTTATGAGCATAGAAGATGAAAAGATTAATAGTTTTTTGAAAGATGAAGTTTTGAAAGATTATTTAATTTATTTAAGAAATATACTTAAATATAAGCCTCATACATTATCAGAAAAAGAAGAAAGAATATTAGCTTTACAAGGAGAATTAGCTTCAACAGCTTCAAATGTATTTGATACTTTAAATGATGCTGATTTAAATTTTGGAGTATTAGAGCATAACGGAGAGAAAACTCCATTAACTCATGCAACATTCTCAAGTTTCCAAGAAAGCCATGACAGAGAAATAAGAAAAAATAGCTACAATCAATTTTATAAAGAATATGACAAGCATAAAAATACATTAGCAGAGCTTTATGCAAGCCAAATAAAACAGGATATATTCGATGCTAGAATAAGAAATTATAACAGTGTACGCGAAATGGAATTATTCGGTGATGATATACCAGTAAGCGTTTATGACAGTTTAATTGAAAGTGTTCATAATGCTTTGCCAGCAGTACATAGTTATTATGAATACTGTGCTAATAAATTAGGTATAAATGATTTCAGACAATATGATAAATATGCCCCAGTGGTAAAAGATGTTAAGTTGCATCATACATTTGATGAAGCAATAGAAGTTTTAAATAAAGCCTTATCACCATTGGGAGAAGAATATGTATCAACTTTAACAAAAGGTCTTAATTCAAGATGGGTTGATAAATATGAAAATAAAGGTAAAACAAGCGGAGCATTCTCAGCAGGCTGTTATGTATCAGAGCCTTATATATTGATGAATTTCAGAGATGAAAGTATTGAATCAGTATTTACTTTAGCACATGAGGCAGGACATAGTATGCATAGCTATTACAGCAGAAAAAATAATCCTTTCCAGCATCATGATTATAGTATATTTGAAGCTGAAGTTGCATCTACTTTCAATGAAAAACTTTTATTTAATTATTTAATGCAAAATGAAAGTAAAAAAGAAGTTAAAGCATTTTTACTTAATAAAGATATAAATGGATTTGTTGCTACTGTATTCAGACAAACTATGTTTGCAGAGTTTGAGCATATAATTCATAAAGAAGCAGAAGAAGGAAATCCAACAACATTAGAACTTATAAGAACAGTTTACAAAGATTTACTCAAAAAATATTTTGGAGAGAAATCAGTACTTGAAGAAACAAGCGATTTAGAGGCTTTGAGAATACCTCATTTCTACCGCTCATTCTATGTTTATAAATATGCTACTGGTATGTCAGCTGCTGTTGCTTTATCTAATGGTGTGCTTGAAGGCAATGCTAAAGGCGACTACACAAACAGAGATAATTATTTGAAATTCTTAAGAAGCGGAGGAAGCAGAACTCCTATAGAGAATTTAAAAGTTGCTGGTGTTGATATGACTAAGCCTGAAGTTGTAGAAAGTGCTTTGAAATTATTTGCTAAAGAAGTAGAGGAATTAAAAGCATTAAACTAATTTAAATAAAAAATATGAGTTTGACTAAAGTTTATTTGGATATATTAACAGAAATTAATAATAATCCAGTATCTATAAATATATTAGTAGAAAAGTATAAAATTACTACTAGGGCTGTGAGATATTATATTGATAATATTAATTATTATTTAAAAGAATATTCAATGCCTGAAATATATATAAAAAATGGAAAACTCTATTTCGGTATAGATGATAATGCCTTGATTTCTTTTATTGACAAAATACCTATAAGAGAATATTTATTATCTCAGGAGGAAAGAAAGCAATATATTTTATTTAATTTTCTTTTTAAAAATAATGTAACTATATCAAGATTAGAAAGATTTTTAAATGTAAGCAGAACTACAATTAAAAATGATATTAATGATTTGAAAAAGTATCTTAATAATTTTGATTTGTATTTTTATTTAGATGTTAATAAAATAATATTGGGCGGCAATGAAAAGAAATTAAGGCATTTAAAATTTTTGAATATGCTTCAGTATGTTAGTATAGAATCAAATGAAGTTAATTATGTGAAGACAATATATCCGAATGAAAAAATTGAATTATCTATATTAAAAGAATATATTAACAAAATAGATATTAATGTTATAAATACTATAATACTTGAAGTTGAAAAGAAATTTAAATCAAAATTTTCTAATAAATTCAAAAATATAATGTCTATATATTTAATAGCTACATTAGAAAGAATAAAAAGTAATCATATAATAAATCAAAAAAATAATGCTGATTTTTTAATTAAACTTCCTGAATATAAAAAAATAAAATCTATATTTAATCATTTTTTATTGAATAAAAATAATAGTTATAAATATGAAATACTTCACTTGACTGAATATTTTATAAGCGAATATTATAATGAGCATTTCTATGAGAATAAAATAATATCAGAGAGATTTATATTAAAAATTTTAGAATGTATGAATATTCCTATAGATGAAGAACTTGTAAATGAGCTTATAAGATATCTTTTGCCTGCAATATATAGAATAAAAAATAATTTTTGTATAGATAATAAACTAGATTTTGATAATTTAGATATTGATATATTTAATAAAGTTAAATTATGTGTAAATAATAATATGTCATATTTGCAGGAGCCTTTAAGGGAAGAAGAAATTTATTATATATCAAAAATTATAGAGAAGTATATTTATCCTTATGATAAAATTTCATTAAAAGAACTTATCAAAATAATAGATAAAAATTATAATAATAAAGAAATTTTAATAGAAAAAATAAAAAAGAAATTTTCAAAATTCATTTATAATGATGTGAGAGATGTTTATGATATTTCAAAAAAATTAAGAAGAAAAAATATTCATATTGTAAAAAATAATATGAGTATAGAAAATATTGTAAAAAATAATATGAGTATAGAAAATATTGTAAATAATTTTCTTAGTGATAAATATATTAAGAATAAAGATATTGATGTATTCACTAATATATTAAATGAATTCGGACAATATTTTTTTATAAAAGAAAAAATATTTCTCATTAGCAATATGTATACAAATATAAATAGTTCTGAAAATACATCTTGTGTACATTTAATTATTTGCGATAAACCAGTTATAATAAATAATAAAGAAGCTAATATTTTATTATTTATAATAGCCAATAATAAAACAGAACATTTAAAAATAGTATCTCAAATAATGAAGCTTTCTGAATATGATGAATTAATAGAAGAAATCATAAATCAAAAATCATCTGAAAATATTATATCAGTAATAGAAAAATATTATAACAAATAAGCCATACAAAAAAATTCAAAAAAAAGTGAAATATTATTTATATTGATTTTTAATTCTTTGCATGCTAAATATGAACAATGTATTAATAAATTAAAGTGTTGAGGTATGTAATATGAATAAGAAAGTTAATTTTTGGGAATTTTTCCAAGGATTAGGAAAAACATTTATGCTTCCTGTTTCTTTACTTGCCGCATGCGGTATTATGCTTGGAATAGGAAGTTCATTTGCTAGTTCTGTAACAGCAGAAGTTTTGCCGTTTTTGAAAATACCAGCTATAAGAGTATTTTTTGAATTTATGGCAACAATAGGTTCTTTTGCATTTTCAAATCTTCCAGCTATGTTTGCAATAGCTATACCATTAGGACTTGCAAGAGATGATAAAGGTGTTGCAGCATTTTCCGGATATGTGGGATTTGTTATATCATGTTTAGCTGTTAATTTCTTATTAAAAGCTACTGGTACTTTAGCAGCACCAGAAGATATGAAAGCTGCAGGTCAAGCTATGGTAATGGGTATACAAAGTATAGATATTGGTGTATTAGGCGGTATCTTAATAGGTATTATAGTTGCTAAAATACATAATCAATTCCATGAAATCAAACTTCCTGATGCATTAGCATTCTTCGGCGGTGCAAGATTTGTACCTATTGCTACTTCAGTTATAGTTGGCGTAATAAGTTTATTAATACCTTTTATATGGCCTACTTTCAATAAATTAATTATAGGTGTTGGTAATTTAATAGGAAAAGCAGGTGTTTTCGGCCCATTCTTATTTGGTACAGGAGAAGGATTATTAAGACCTTTCGGACTTCACCATATACTTGTTGCTATGATTAGATTTACTTCAGCAGGCGGTGATGCTGTTATCAATGGAGAAACTGTATCAGGAGCTTTAACTATATTCTATAAAGAGTTTGCAAATGGTATTTTGGATCCTAATGTTACTAGATTCTTATCTCAAGGAAAAATGCCTTCATATTTATTCGGACTTCCTGCAGTAGCACTTGCTATGTATCATACTGCAAAACCAGAGAATAAAAATAAAATTAAAGGTTTATTAACATCTGGTGTAATAGCTTGTATGATAGGCGGAATCACTGAACCTTTAGAGTTTATATTCTTGTTTATATCTCCTGTTCTTTATATATTCCACTGTATAATGGTTGGACTTGGATTTATGACTATGGGTATATTAAAGGTTGCTATAGGAAATACTGATGGAAATTTAATTGACTTCATAGTATTCGGAGTATTACAAGGTACAAGAACTAATTGGTATTTGGTGCCTGTTGTTGGTGTAGTATGGTTTGCTATATACTATTTTGTATTCAAATTTGCTATATTAAAATTTGATTTGAAAACTCCTGGAAGAGAAGTTATTGCTGAAGGCGACAGTGTAAAACTTGGCGGATATGATGCTGAAAGAATGTTAAAAGCTATTGGCGGTAAAGAAAATATAGTTTCACTTGACAACTGTATTACTAGACTTAGATTAGTTGTTAAAGATATGAGTGTAATAAATGAAGAAGAAATAAAAGCTACTGGTGCTATAGCTATAGTAAAATTAGATGAAACAAATCTTCAAATAATTATAGGCCCTCAAGTACATGTTGTTAAAAATAAATTGGATAAACTTATAAAAAGCTAATTATATTATATAAATACTTGAATACTTGCTGCATAATTAAAAATAATGAAATTTATTAAGTAATTATGCAGCAATATAATTTAATCAAATATTTGACGAGGAAAGTATTATGGATTTTGATACTATTATAAACAGAAAAGGCACTTATTGTACACAATGGGATTATATCAAAGATAGATTTGGTGTTAATGATCTTTTGCCGTTTACTATATCAGATATGGATTTAGCTTCTCCTGATGAAATAATAGAATCTTTAATAAATAGAGTAAATCATAAAATATTCGGTTACAGCAGATGGAATCATGATGATTTTAAAAATTCAATAGAGTTATGGTATAAAAAGAGATTCAATTTTAATATCAATAAAGATGATATAGTATATAGTCCTAGCGTAATATATGCCGTATCAAATTTTATAAGAATGAAATCTAATATTAATGATAATGTATTAATATTAGCTCCAGCTTATGACGGTTTTTTTAAAACTATAAAAGCTAATAATAGAAATATAATATTTTCTTCATTAAAGAAATCTGATTTAAAATATGAAGTAGATTTCAATGATTTTGAAGAAAAATGTAAAATATCTAAAGTTTTTATATTTTGTTCGCCTCATAATCCAGTTGGAAAAGTTTGGGATATTGATGAATTAAAAAAGATAATAGATATTTGTAAGAAATATAATGTATATATAATATCCGATGAAATACATATGGATATAGTATATAATAAAAAACATATTCCAATATTTGCTGCATCTGATTATGAGAATATGGTTTTATGTACTTCTGCTTCAAAAACTTTTAATATTCCAGCTTTAGGCGGTTCTTATTTATTTATAAAAGATGAAAATGACAGAAATGAATTTTTAAGAATATTAAAAGAAAGAGATGCTTTATCTTCTCCATCTATATTAGGAGTGATAGCAACTATTACAGCTTATAATAAATGCGATTACTGGGTTGATGAACTTTTAAAATATACAAGCAATAATATAAAATATATAATTGATTATTTAAATAAAAATATTCCTATGTTAAGCTGTAATATGCCGGACGGTGCATATTTTGCTTGGGTAGATTTTTCTAAATTGAATGTATCTGAAGAAGTTTTTCAGAAATATTTGATAGAAATAGGTAAGGTTGCCATAATGACTGGTTCTACTTACGGTGAAGAAGGAAAAACTTTTCTTAGAATTAATTGTGCTTGTTCAATAAATAAAATAAAAGATTGTATGAATAGAATAAGCAGTACCATAGAATATATGAAATCAAATAATATAATAGGGTAATAATATATTAGCTGTTTATAGGAGTCATCATATATATATTGGAGGCTGGCATTATTTTTTACATGTCAGCCTTTTTATTTGCATTTTTTTATAATATAGTATACAATAGTATGGTAAATAAACTTTGAGGAGAGTTATATGGAAACTTCAGACAAGAGCTGGACTGTAACATTAATTTTAGCAATACTTTTGCCAGTACACAGGTTCTATGTTGGAAAAATAGGAACAGGTATACTGTATTGGCTTACTGCCGGTGGTTTTGGTATATGGTATATCATTGACATAGTAATGATAATACTAGACAAATTCACTGATAAAGAAGGCAGAAAATTAAAAAGATAATACTAAAATAGTAAATTAAAAAGTTACTAAAGTAAGAGGAGAGTTAATTATTTTTAGCTCTCTTCTTTTTTTATATGTACTGAAAATTTTTAAGTTTGTCAATGTTTTTGTTGTTCTTTTTCCCGCCGCAAAAAGAACCAAAAAGTGCAATTATAAAATTAGTACTAAATCATACTAAAATTGTTTTACATGTAATATAAATTATCAATTTAAGCTAAAATATAGCCCTTCGCGAAGCGTATCAGAGCTTGTCGAGGATATAAGCTTCTTTGTGGCAATACCATAGGAACTTCCTTCGGTTGCAAAAGAAGTGGGGTGCTGCACGCTGTATACTTCGTAAGGGCAAAGCCCTGCAGATATTTAAAATTTAAAAAAATTATTTTTGACAGAATATAGTTGTTTAGGTATATATTAATAAAAAAGTTTTTGCTTTTATGTTTACAAAAATCATTGGCAATCACTAAATAAAAAAATTAAAAAATATTTTTTGACAAAACTTAATCATTTAAATATAATATATATAAAAGCTAATACGGATAATATAATGTTAAAAACTATAATCAAAAAATTTCAAGAAGATGAAAAAATAAAAACAAAATTATTCAAACATATCATATCAAAAAAAGAATCAATATTTGAAAAACTTACTAATAATCCTCCTTATATAAATATATTTAACTTAATTTCAGAACAAGAAAAATTTAACTCTCAAATGTTATATGATATATTGAAAGTAAATATTAACAAAAATATTGATGTGGATAATATAAAAATAATACATTAGACGGAAGCAAATTTGAAGTAAAAAAAGAATTTCAAACGCAAAAGAATAAATTTATAGATTTGCTTATATGGGATAATGAAAAAAATTATGCTGTAATAATAGAAAATAAAGTTAACAGCGGAGATAATGGGGAAAATCAAATTGCTGATTATTATAATGATATAAAAAATAGAAAGATAAAAAATATATATGTAGTTTATTTAACTAGATATGGATACGAACCATCTGAAAATAGTTTAAATAATGAATTAAAAAAAGAAATAGGTAATAATCTTTTTTGTATACCTCATAGTTTTATAGCTTCATGGCTTGAAAGTATTTTAAAAGATGAAATGTTTATTAAATTAATAGCAAAAGAGAAAGACTATAAAGTATTAGAATCTGCTATGATTCAATTTATTCAAAATGAAAATTATTTATCTGGAATCGAACCTGACAATAAAGCAATTAATAAAATTCTTCTTGAAGATGAAAATATTAATAAGTTATATAAAAGTATAGAAGAGACTGCAAAATATGATGAATATATAGAAATATATAATAATGCAAAAGATATTATAAGTGATAAAATAAGAGATAAAAAATTAGATATATTAAAAAGCAGAAAAGAGGAAGATGTTAAATTCACTATATTATTGCAAGAAAAATTATTAAATATATATAGTGGTAAAATAGATGCAACAGATGAAGACACTATATATGAATATTTATTAGATAATACAGAACATCATTGTGATTGTATACCCTTTGAAAAAATTAACACTTATCTCTATATTTCAAATACTCATGATAATATAAAATTATGTCTATCTACATACGATGAAAATAATAAACAAAAATTATTAAAATTAGAAAATGAAATATCAAAAACACTTAATAAAGTTATAGAGCATAAGAGAAAACTTTTATATTCAAAAAATATAGAATTCAATGATGAAACTTTTGATAAAAAATTAGACGAAATCTATAAAGATTATACTGAATTATATAATTTACTTGTTAGAAGAAGATAATTTTAAGGAGATTAAAAATGACAAGAAATGAAATATTAAAAATAATAGATGAAGAAATAATAAACAAAGATGAAAATATAGATGTTGATAAATTAGAAGAATATTTGCAATTATTTAATAGTGTGGTAGATGTTTTAAACATAAAAATAATTGAATTAAAATTTAAAAATGAATTTCTTTTTATAGAAAATATTAAGAATATAATGAATAAAAATAATGATTTTGTATGTGAAGAAAAAGAAAAAATAATAAATAATATAATTAATCAAAATTGGTGTCATAGTATTTATAAATATTATAGAGATAAGGAAGATATATTAAATATTTTAGAGGTTGGACAAGATAATGATAGTCAGTGGTTATTATTTGGAATTTATAATAATGGTTTAGATGAAAAAACTTTAAGTAATATAAAAAATGAAAAATTTAAAAAGATTTTAATAAAAGGATTTCCTAATTTAGATTTACAAGAACATGATGAAACATATTTATATTATTGGTATATAGATGCTGAAAAATGTAATGATAATGATTATGTAAAAGAAATTGCTGATAATATTTTAAAATTAGATAATATTTTAAGTAATTTATAATTAGTTATATTTCAGTAAGTTACTTATTATAAATACTTGCTTAAAAAATATTTTATATGAGAATAAAATAAATTAAGTATATCTAAGGTTGAAATTATTTTTATTAGTTATATCATTTATATAAATTATTTTAATTTATTGGGGTATTTATGTCTAGGATTAAAATTTTTATTATTTTATTTATTTTTTATGCTATAACTTTAAATGCACAAACAACAATTTATGAGCCTTCACAATCTGCATCAGCAAAATATAGACTATTTAGAACTACTAATATGTGGACTTTTCTAAAATTAGAAACTACTACAGGTAAAATATGGATACTTCAATATGATGTAAATGGTGATGACCGTTTTACTGTAGAATTAAATACTGAGGATCTTTCAGGAGGAAAAGAAAAATCACCTGGAAGATTTACTTTATATCCTACAGCAAATATGTATACTTTTATTTTATTAGATCAACTTTATGGTAATACTTGGCAAGTTCAATGGAGTTTTGAACCTGAAACTAGATTTATTATACCTATTGATTAATATATTTTTCATATACTGATTCTAGTGCGTTTAGTATATTTAAATAAATAACTATATAAATTAAAAAAATATTTTTTATTTATATATTGTTAGTCTTGTCTTACAAATTGTTTTATTAGTGTTATTTATACAGATATTATGTTAATTAAATTCTATACTTTTGTTGGCAAATACCGAAGATAAAATTGTTAGAATTTACATTAGAAAGATGATAAAAATGGAAGAAATAAAACAATACTGGAATGAATTTTTAAATATTATAAGTGAAGATGAGGAGTTTGCAGCGGTTGCATTATTAAAAAGCAGTCTTTTCATTGTTGATGATGAAAATAATGCTAGTATAGTATGCTCTGGGGATTTTGCAGCTACTCATATAAAGAAAGACTTTCTTGGAAGAATAAAAGATTTCTTTAGAGAGAAGTCTGAAAATACTATAAATATAGATGTTAAAGTAGATGCAGATCTTGTTAATGAACATTTAGAAATAGAAGAAATTGAAGAATATGAAGATGATGTAAAGAATGATTCTAAAGATAATTCTAATGAAATAAATGCAGTAAAAAAAGATGTACCTGCTAATAAAACAAATTTAAATAGCTATTATAGATTTGATAATTTTATTCAAGGCAATAATAATAGATATGTATTTGCGGCAGCTAAATATGTATCATCTAATCCCGGAAAGGAATATAATCCTCTTTATATATATGGAAGCGTTGGAATAGGTAAAACACATTTGCTTCAGGCTATAGGAAATACTTATTTAGATTCAAACCCAAATGCTAAAGTATTATATATAGATGGAAGCGGATTCAGAGATGAATATGTATTAGGACTTCAAAGAAAAAGACCGGATATTTTCAAAAAGAAGTATAAAGATTTGGATATGCTTTTATTAGATGATTTGCAGTTATTAGAAAGTGCTCAGGAAACTTCAAAAGAATTATTTGAAATATTTCAGGCTTTAGATAGTGCTGCAAAACAGATGGTATTTGTAAGTGATAAGCCACCTAAAGAATTAAGAAATATAGAAGCAAGATTAAAAAACAGATTTGAAAAAAGCCTTATTCTTTCAATAGAGCCTCCTCAATATGAAACAAGACTTGCTATTATAGAAAGAAAATTATTTGACCTTCATACTTCTATAGATGAAGATATTATGAAGTATATGGCAGAAAATATTACTACAGATGTAAGAAAGATTGAAGGTGCTATAAGAGCATATTTATCAGTAAGAGATTTGATGAAAATAACTCCAGATATTGAGCAATGCGAAAAAATGGATATATTTAAAGACTATTTCACTGGTAAGCCAAAATTAAAAAATGCCAGTGTTAAAGAAATCAAGAAAATGGTTGCTGATTATTATGGAATAGAAATGTCATCTTTTGAAAGCAAGGAAAGAACTAAATTTATATCAAAAGCAAGACATGTTGCTATATATTTGGCTTGTAAATACTCTAAAAAATCAGTTACAGAAATAGGGTTGGAGTTTAATAGAGACCATGCTTCTATAATACATGGAAGAGATAAAGTTGAAGATGAATTAAAGAGCGGTTCTCATTTATTCTCTGAAATTAATGAAATAGTGTCTAATATTTCATAATTAATTTTTTAATAAAAAACTGCCAAAAAAATATTGACATTTGTGCAATTTTGTATATAATTTACAGGTATTGTTAAATTAATACAATTTTTCATAAACCTCCTTATCACCCTGCTGCATTTTTTTTTCTCAGGGTGATACTTTTTTAACCCCCTTTCTTTTAAAATCCAAATATTTTTTATGTTTAATATTATTATACTTGTTCATTTTGCTGTAAAAAATGTATAAAAGTAATACATAAGCCATTATAATTGATGTATAAAAATAACACATAAGTATGAAAAGTGTCTAAAATATGATACATTATCTATATAATAATCATAAATTTCATATATATTTTACTTAAATTTTATACTATACTACATATTAGGTGCTGATATTGGCTATAATTAATAGTATTTTTTAAGTTTTTTATATAGAAAATATATTTAATTGGCACGTTTCTTGCATATATAATAGCGTATGCTTGATTGAAAATATTGAGTAGTAATCATAAATATCCATTACAAGGAGATGAAATGGAAGAAGAAATTAAAGAAACAAATGAAGGCAGTGAAAAAGAAGAAGCTAATACAGAAGAAGTGAAAAGTGAAGAAGTACAAGCTGAAGAAAATACAGAAAATAATGCTGAAGAAGATGAAGTAGCTTTATTAAAAAAAAGAATAGAAGAATTAGAAAAAGAATCTGCTGATATGAAAAATAAATATATGTATGCTATGGCAGAGGCAGAAAATATTAGAAAAAGAACAGCTAAAGAAAAAATAGATGGAATAAAAAGAGCTAATAAAGGCTTATTGTTATCACTTTTAACTTTTATGGATAACTTTGAAAGAGCATTAAAAGCAGGCGAACAAGATGCTAATGTTCAAGGCACTGAATATTATAAAGGAATAGAATTAATACATAAACAATTTATTGACTTTATGCATGATAACGGAGTTACTGAAATAGAGTCTTTAGGTGAAGAATTTGATCCTAATGTACATGAAGCATTAACTATGGTGGAGGTTCCTGATATTGATAAGGAGCAAGTAGTTGAAGTTTATGCTAAAGGCTATAAATTGAATGATGAACTTTTGAGAACAGCTAAGGTAGTAGTCGGCAAACCACAGGCTACTCCTAAAGAATAAATTAATTAATTAGGAGATTTTATGGCACATATTCAACTTTTTAGAGCTTATTACGAGCCAAAAGCAGACAAAAAAGAAAGCATACAGCATATAAATGGTGTTTTGCAGGATTTAACAGATGCAATAAACAACCATATTAAAGACAAAGAAGTAATTAACGTTGACCTTACTACATCACATTTAGGTAATGGTCATACTGAATATGTTGTTAGTGTTCTGACAAAAGACTAATAACAGAATTTATAAAAAACAATTTATATAATAATATTAATTTTTAATGTTTAAAAAGTAGTTAGTAATTTAAAGGAGAAATTTATTATGAGTAAAATAATTGGAATAGATTTAGGAACAACAAATTCATGTGTATCAGTAATGGAAGGCGGTAAACCTGTAGTAATAACAAATGCTGAAGGAAACAGAACAACTCCTTCTGTAGTAGCATTTACAAATAAAGGTGAGGTATTAGTAGGTCAGCCTGCTAAAAACCAAATGGTAACTAACCCAGAAAATACAATCTTCTCTATTAAAAGATTTATGGGTAACACTTATGCTGAAGTAACAGAAGAGCGTTCAAGAATGCCTTATACTGTTATAGAAGACGGCGGAAAAGTAAAAATTAAAACTTTAGAAGGAAACTTCACTCCGCAAGAAATAAGTGCAAGAATACTTCAAAAGATGAAACAAACAGCAGAAGAATATTTAGGTGAAACTGTAACAGATGCAATCATTACAGTACCTGCATACTTCAATGACAGCCAAAGACAATCTACTAAAGATGCTGGTCGTATTGCCGGACTTAATGTATTAAGAATAATAAATGAACCTACTGCTGCAGCTTTAGCTTATGGTATGGAGAAAAAGAAAGATGAAAAAATAGCAGTTTATGACTTGGGCGGCGGTACTTTCGATATATCTATACTTGAATTAGCTGACGGTGTATTTGAAGTAAAAAGTACAAATGGTGATACTCACTTGGGCGGTGATGACTTCGACCAAGCTATTATCGATTGGTTAATAGATGAGTTTAAGAAAGATACAGGTGTTGACTTGAATAATGATAAAATGGCTTTACAGAGATTAAAAGAAGCTGCTGAAAAAGCTAAAAAAGAAGTTTCAAGTTCATTACAAACTGATATTAACTTACCATACTTGACAGCAGATGCATCAGGCCCTAAACACTTGAATGTATCTTTATCAAGAGCAAAATTTGAGGATTTAGTAAGAGATTTAGTAGAAAAAACTCGCATCCCATGTGAAAAAGCATTGAAAGATGCAGGACTTTCTACTAGCGATATAGATGAAGTTATACTTGTTGGAGGTTCTACAAGAGTACCTTTAGTACAGGAAACAGTTAAAAACATATTTGGAAAAGAACCAAATAAAAGCGTAAACCCAGACGAAGCAGTAGCAATGGGTGCTGCAGTACAAGGCGGTATCATTAAAGGTGATGTTAAAGACGTTCTTCTTCTTGACGTTACTCCGCTTTCACTTGGTATTGAAACAGAAGGTTCAGTAATGACTGTTTTAATCAACAGAAACACTACTATACCTACAAACAAAAAACAAGTATTCTCTACAGCAGCAGACAATCAATCATCTGTAACTATTAGAGTATTACAAGGTGAAAGAAAAATGGCTAATGACAACAGAGAGCTTGGAAGATTTGACTTGGTAGGAATACCTCCTGCACCAAGAGGAGTACCTCAAATTGAAGTTTCATTCGATATTGACGCTAACGGTATCGTACATGTTACAGCTAAAGATTTAGGTACTGGTAAAGAGCAGAAAATAACAATAGCTTCTTCAAGCGGACTTAGCGAAGATGAAGTAAACAGAATGGTACAGGATGCTGAAAAACATGCTGAAGAAGATAAGAAGAAAAAAGAGGAAGTTGAAGCTAAAAACAATGCTGACCATATGATTTATCAAACAGAAAAATTATTGAAAGAAAATGGAGATAAATTACCTGCTTCTGATAAATCAGAAATTGAGTCAAAAATGAGTGCATTAAAATCAGCAGTAGAATCTAATAATATAGACAATATTAAAAGAGCTACAGACGATTTACAAGCAGCATGGAACAAAGTTTCAGAAGCACTTTATAAACAAGCAGGAGCTCAGCAGCAAGCACAGCCTGATGCTGGACAGCAACAAGCACAGCAAAATAACAGCCAAGATTCAGGTAGAAAAGATGACGGTGTAGTTGATGCTGATTATGAAGTTGTTGATGATAATGATAAAAAATAATATAGATAAAAAGTAAAAGTTGAATATATAAAGTCTAATGGGCGGTTGGAAGTTAATTTTTAATGATTCATTTTCAACCGCCTATATTTTATTTGATATAAAGGAATATTGTGGAGTTATTAGAAGCTATAAAGAAAGGTAATATAAAAGAAGTAGAAAAATTAATAGAATCAGGGGAGAATGTTAATTTAAAATATGCATATGGTTTTACTCCATCCATATATGCTTTATTATTTCAACAGTTTGAAACATTTAGATTTTTGATAGAAAAAGGTGCTGATGTTAATTCTAAAGATGATATAGGGATGTCTGTATTAATGTTTGCCTCTAAATGTGGGTATAGAAAAACTGTAGAATTTTTGATAGAAAAAGGTGCAGATATTAATTTAAGAAATATAGCAAACGTTACTGCTTTAATACTTGCTTCAATGAATAATCATTTAGAAATAGTAAAATTATTAGTAAATAATAAAGCCAACATTGATTTTCAAGATATATGTGGTAAGACGGCTTTAATGTATGCTTCTTTTTATGGGCATTTAGAAATAGTGAAATATTTAATAAGTAGAGGTGCTAATGTAAATATTGTAGATAAATATGGTAAAACAGCTTTGTGGGATGCTTCAAGAAATGGGCATTCAGAAGTAGCGGAATTGTTAAAAGCTAATGGTGCGGTATGAAAAAAGATGTTGAGTTAATAGAAGTTATTAAAAAGAATGATTTGGAAAGAGTAAAATTTTTAATATCAAATGGTGCTGATATTAATATAAAAAACAGATATGGTAATACTCCTTTAAATACAGCTTCAGGATTTGGTTATTTTGAAATTGTTAAATATTTGATAGAGCATAATGCTGAAAATACTGATGCTTTGATTATGGCTTCTATGAACGGACATGAAAAAATAGTGAAATATTTAATAGAGCAGGGAGCAGATGTTGATATTCAAGATAAAAGAGGCGAAACTGCTTTAATGAATGCATCACAAAATGGGCATTATAATATTGTTAAATGTTTAATAGATAATGCGGCTAAAATTGATATAAAAGATAATGGATATCAAACGGCTTTAATGTATGCATCAAATAATGGTTATTTGGAAATTGTTAAGTATTTAATCGACAAAGGTGCAGATATTGATAATGAAAATAGGGACGGAGATACTGCTTTAGTATATGCTTCGGAGAATGGGCATTTTGATGTAGTAAAATATTTAATAGAAAAAGGAAGTGATGTAATAAAACATAGTAATTCTTTATGGTATGCCTCAAAAAATTGTCATATAAAAATAGTTAAGTTGTTAATAGATTCTGGGGTAGATATAAATGAAGAATATGGATATGATAAAAGATATACAGTTTTAAGTTATGCTTTAAAGGAAGGAAACACAGAAATTGCAGAATTGTTAAAAGCTAATGGTGCTAAATAAAATATATTTAAAATTTTTGTTCTTTGACAATTTACTGTAATGTTAGTATAATAAAAATATAATTGTTTTATAGGTGTGTATGGAATATTCAGAGTATCTTGAAAAACTTAAAAAAGAAATTATCACTGTTGATAATATTAACAGAATAAATGACTGCTATATAAGGTATTTATTTTCAGAAAAAGGAAATGAAAGAATAATACTTAGCTTTATAAATTCTGTTATGAAAAATATGCATTTCAAAACTTTTGTAAAAGCAGAAATTCTAAACCCATTTAACCTCAGCAAATATTTAGAATCTAAAGAGTCTGTAATGGATATAAGATGCATTACTGACAGCGGAGAAGTTGTTATTATAGAAATACAATCTCAGGGCAATATTGAGTTTATTTACAGAAGTTTATTTTATTGGGCTAATGGTTATGCTGTTATGTTAAATAAGGGAGATAATTATAATAATTTATGTCCAGTAATAAGTATAAATATTTTGAATTTTAATTTGATGTATGATATAAATGATATTCATACTTGCTATGTTTTAAAAGAGATTAAGCATAACAAAATACTTACTAATCATTGTCAGCTTCATTATATAGAGCTTCCTAAATTTAGTTTTGATTCAAATTATGATGAGGCAGAAAAGAAATTTTTATCTTGGTTAAAATTTTTTAAGGGGGATAAAATGGAAAATTTATTGAAAGAAGATACTATATTTGAAGAAGTGAAATTAAAATCTGAATCGTTTGTGCATACCAATCCTTTAATAGACAGCTACAGAATAAAAGAGGCAGATGAGTATTTTAATAAAAGAATGCTTGATTATGAATTGAAAGAAGCTGAAAGAAAAGGTATGTCAAAAGGTATAGAAAAAGGTATAGAAAAAGAAAAATATGCATTAGCTAGAAATATGAAGAATGAAAATCTTGATATAAATTTAATAAGTAAAATAACTGGTTTAAGTGCAGAAGAAATTTTAAAATTATAATTTTATAATGAATACGAAATTATTAGAAGCTATTAAAAATAATGATTTTGAAAGAGTAAAAGTATTAATATCATCAGGGTATAATATTAATACAGAAGATGATTATTATAGAACAGCTTTGATGTATGCTTCAGAAAATGGTTGTTTGAATATAGTGAAATATTTTATTGATAATGGGGCAGATGTTAATATAAAAGATTATCATTATAAAACAGCTTTAACTTATGCTTCTAAAAACGGACATTTTGATATAGTTAAACTTCTTATAGATGAAGGTACGGAATTCAAAGATGACAGATATGCTTTGATGTATGCTTTAGAGAATGGATATTTGGAGATAGTAAAGTATTTATTAGAAAAAGGATATGATGTTTCAAATGACAGGCATGCTTTAAGTGCTGCTGCTAAAAGCGGTTATTTAGAAATCGTTAAATTACTTATAGATAAAGGAGCAGAATTTAAAAATGACAGACATGCTTTGATGTATGCTTCTGAAAATGGATATTTTGATATAGTTAAATATTTAATAGAATTGGGAACAGATGTTAATATGAGAGATTATTCTTATAGAACGGCTTTAGTATATGCATCTGGTAATGGACATTTAAATATAGTGAAATATTTTGTTTCAAAAGGAGCAGACATAAATATAATAGGTGATAAATACGGAATAACACCTTTAAGCAATGCAGCAAAGAATGGACATTTAGAAGTTGTTAAATATTTGCTTGAAAATAAAGTCAATGTGAAAAATGATAGGCATGCTTTGAGTGACGCTTTAAAAAATGAACATTATGAAATTGCTGAGTTATTAAAAAATTATAAATAATTTAAATATATTTTTTGTTCTTTGATAATTTTTTATAAATTTATGTTTTAATATATTTAAAAATTGGAACTATAAAAATGTTTCTAAAAATGTTTTTTTATGTTATAATAGTTGCCAATAAAAAATCAAGGTAAAAAAGTGAAAAATAGTTTTATAGCTTTTATAAAAAGAAAAAACGAATCCATTCATACAACAGAAACTATATACATAGCTTCGATACTTACTTTAGTTGGCGGATTTGTTGATGCTTATACTTATATTACCAGAGATGGAGTATTCGCTTATGCTCAAACTGGCAATATGATATTTTTTGCTATGCATTTGGCAAAGAAGGAATTCGCAGATACTATGCATTACTTAATACCTATTTTAGTTTTTGTTGTTGGTATTTGGACTGCTTTATATATAAAAAAAGTTTTAAATAAAAAAAAGTTAATGGAATTGGAATATGTTATTATACTAATGGCTGCTGTTATACTTTTTATAGTTGGTTTTTTACACAAGGGTATTTCAAATATTGTAGTTGTTAGTGTTATATCATTTATGTCAGCAACTTTGATGATAACTTTCAATAAGGTTGAAGGACTTGCTTATGTTACTAATATGTGCACAGGTAATTTGAAATCAGCTTCAGATAATTTATTTAGATTTTTATTTAATAAAGATAAGACTGGTTTAAAAAATGGACTTATATATTTAACGATTCTATTTTCATTTACTTTAGGTGCTTTTTTAGGAAGTTTTTTTACTAATATGTTTGGTATTAGATCTATATGGATTGCTTCCGGATTATTATTTATTGTTGAAAGTTTGATGTTTTTTGATAATTAATTAAAGGAATAATTTTTATGGATAAAGATTATTATAAAATACTTAATGTTAATATATTCTCTAGTAATGAAAAGATAAAAAAAGCTTATAGAGAATTAGCAATGCAATATCACCCAGATAGAAACCCAGGTGATGAAAATGCTCATCTTATGTTTGTAGATATAAATGAGGCTTATGAAGTTTTATCAGATAAAGAAAAACGTATGGAATATAATATTAAGTATTTAGCCGGTAATAAATATGTTGTTGGAGGCTTAGCTGTTGCTGGTTTGGGATTGGGTTTACTTCTTAGCAGAAAGAAGAAATAATTTATTTTAGATATTAACTTATTTATTTTTAATTATATATAAATTTAAATAGATAATTTTATAAGAGGATATGATAAATGGCAGAAAAAAGAGATTACTATGAAGTATTAGGAGTGGCAAAGACTGCTACTAATGATGAAATAAAAAAAGCATATAGAAAATTAGCTATGCAATATCACCCAGATAGAAATCCGGGAAATAAAGAAGCAGAAGAAAAATTTAAAGAAGCTACTGAGGCTTATGAAATATTATCAGATGAAAAGAAACGTGCACAATATGATCAGTTTGGATTCCAAGGTGTTCATAGTGATTTTGCTGATGCTTATGGCAGAGGAGGTTTTGACTTCTCATCAATGTTCGGAGGAGCAGGCGGATTTGGTGATTTAGATGATATATTTAGTTCATTCTTTGGAGGCGGATTTTCTGGCAGAGGTTCAAGAGGTCAAAGACGCGGTAATGATTTAAGACATGATGTTACACTTTCTTTAGAAGATGCCGTTTTTGGTAAAAAAATGGAAATAAAGTTGGATAAAAATGATATATGTGATGTTTGTCATGGTACAGGTGCTGAACCTGGTACTAAAACTCAAACTTGTCCTACTTGCGGCGGAAGCGGTGAAGTAAGAATGGTACAAGGTTTCTTTAGTGTAAAAAGAACATGCAGTAAATGTAATGGAAGCGGTACTATAGTAACAACTCCTTGTAAAAATTGTAGAGGTACAGGTACTGTTAGAAAAAGCAAAACTATATCAGTAAATATACCAAAAGGTATTGAAGATAATACTCAATTAAGAGTAAGCGGAGAAGGTGAGGCTATAGGCGGCGGTGTAGCAGGAGATTTGTATTTGTATATACATGTAAGTCCTCATAAATATTATGTGAGAGATGGAATAGATTTAATAACAGAAGTTGGAATTAATATCGTTCAAGCAACACTTGGAGCAGATATTCTTATACAAACTTTAGATAATAAGAAAGTAAAAATGAAAATTCCTGCTGGTACTAATAGCGGACAAGTATTTAAATTGAAAGGAAGCGGAGCAACTCATATCAATAGATCCGGACGAGGTGATTTATTTGTTATAGTTAATATTGATGTTTCAGCTAAATTGACTTCAGAAGAAAAAAGATTATTTAATGAACTTAAAAAGGTTATGCCTAGCAATGACGAACCTGTTTTAAGAAAACCTAATAGAAATAATTGGTAATCAATATTTTTATAAATAATTAAAAAATATAAATAAAAGGGGCTTTAAAAGTCCCTTTTTTATTTCATTAATAATTAATTAGTTTTTAGTTTATACTGAAAATTTTTAACTTTGTCATTTTTTTATTCAACTTTTTCCCGCCGCATACGCTCTGCGGACTTCGTCAAAGTTGCAAAAAGTGCAATTACATAATTAGTACTAAATCATACTAAAATTGTTTTACATGTAAGATAGGTTATTAATTTAAGCTAAAATATAGTCTTTCGCGAAGCGTATCCGAGCCTGTCGAGTGTATAAGCTTCTTTGGGATCACGCCAAAGGCACTTCCTTCAGTCGCAAAATAAGTTGGGTGCTACGAAGTACACAGAGCGTTGGGCAAAGCCCTGCAGATATTTAAAATTTAAAAAAATTATTTTTGACAAAATATAGTTGTTTAGGTATATATTACTGAGCAAAACTGCTTATTAATTCTAATATTTTATTAGTATTTTCTGTATCATTTATTGAAGGCATAAACATTTCATAAGTTCTTTTATTTTCTGCCATCTTTTTAATTTTTGATATTATTGATATTGGATTTTTTGAATTATATATTAAAGCATTCTTTTCATCTGTTGCTATTTCTGCAGATGAACTTTTTGAGTCTATGATTGGCAATGTTTTATAATGCCATGCTGCTATTAATTGTGTATAGAAAGAATCTTTAATATTATGTATTATCATGCAATTTGAATTTGCTATAATATTTCCTATATTTGAATTATCATTTTCATCTATAAATTCAACATGCTGTTCTATAGATAATTTTCTTATATTATCTTTTAATTCTTTATCATATCCTATTATTTTTAATTTATATATATCATCATTTTCTTTTATGTATTGAGCATAAGCGGCAGTACATTTAAATACACTATCTTCCTTATTGTAAAATAAAACAATAGATTTATCTTTATCTTTATTATTATTTATAAATATATAAGGTGAAAAATAAGGCTGTATAACTTCTATATTTTTTATTTCTTTATGAATATATAATAATCTTTCTTTTATTTTATTGCTTCCGCAAATTATTAAATCCATATTTAAAGTATGTTCATAATCTAATTTTAATAATCTTTTTTCAACTAATTTTGTTTTATTATCTCTATTTTCTTGGAAATATAAATGGCTTTGAAAATTAAGGGCATACCATACTACAACAGGAATTTTTTTCCCAGATTTTTTTTTCATAAGAATATTTTTACTCATTGAAGCTATTATATTCATAGGAAAGTCTACTGCTATAATTGCATCAGCATTTTCAGCGGTATTTGCTATATCTTTTGCTGATTTTTTAAAAAATATTGTAGATAAATGTTTTCTTGCTATATAAGCAGGAAAGTTCTTTGAAAATGATTTTGAAAATACTGTTATTCTTATACCGGATTTATAAAAATGTTCTATCATATTTAAAATAAATTGATTAGATTTATTTTTTAATTCGCTTACATTTGATATTAGTATAACTATTTCTTTCATTTTTTACCTGCCGAAATTAAAATATAGCAACTCCATTTCCGATACTTTAAAGTAGTAAATAAGGACTTGCTATGAAATTAATAAAAATCATACTTATAGTTTGTACACTCTATATTTCGGCATATTCTAGAGATATTTTACAATATCAATCCATAATGAATGATAGAAATATAGATATTTCTTTAGAAAGTACAAAGATATCTACTAATTTAACTCAAATTGTTTTAACTGAAGATAATAAAATAAACCTTAATAGAGAATTAGATAATGTTAGAAAGTTAATGGAAAATGGAAAGTTTTTTGAAGCTATAGCATTATGTAATGATTTAGAATCTGTTTATACAAATTACTATGAAATATATTATTTAAGAGGCTTATCATATTTTAGAAGATCTGATTTTCATTATGCCTCTTTAGATTTCACAAAACTTTTATCATTATATGTAGATAAAGAAAATTATGATAAAGTTTATGGAGAGATTGGTAATTTTTTTAATACCATAAATGAATATGAACAAACAGTTATAGCATATCTCACAGCATATAAAGTAACTAATAATCCTTATTGGTTATTCTTAGCTGGTAATGCTTCATTAAAAAATGGAGATGTAAAAAGTGCTGATTATTATTTTAAATCTTGTTTGAAAGAAGATTCTTCTTATGGCAATGAAGGCTTAGGAGATTTAAATCTATTAAATAATAATTATGATGGAGCTATAAATAATTATAAAAATGTTAAATATTCAAATCAAGATGAAAAAATAAGAATTCAAACAAAAATATCTAATGCTATAGTAAAAAAAGAAATATATTCTTGGAATACAAAACTTCAAGTTAAAGATTATACCAATGCTGTAAAAATACTTGAAGATATTTCTTCATATTCTATGGATTATCCTGAAATAACAGTTGCATTAGGAAAAACATATTTTGAAATGCAAGACTATACAAGGTCAAAAAATATATTATCAAAATTAGTTTCAGTAGAAAAAGATTTTGACGAGGCTTATGCTATTTTGGCACAGATATATTTATATGAAAATAATGAGATAGAGGCAATAAAAATATTAGAGAAAGGTTTAGAATATTCATATAATAAACCAAGATTGTATGAAACTTTTGCTTCTATGCTTTATGATGCAGGTTATACTTATTACCCTGATAAAATTATATCTCAAATAATTAACTTTTATAATATTTCAGATGAAAACAAAATTGATTATAGTAAAAGTTTAATAAGAAAAAAGAGATATGAAGAAGCTAAAAAATTATTGTCAGAAGTAAAAAGTTATGAACCTATTGTCAAAGGTCTTTTAAAGAATATAGAATATAATATGATACTAGACAAAGCAGAGGACTTAAAGAGAAATGATTATGCTGTTGATATGATGCAATTACTTGCAATGTATAGATTCGAGGGACAAGAAGAACAGCTTAGAATAGGCTATATTGCTGAAGCTTATTATAATTTAGGTTCTCTTGATAAGGCTATAGATATACTTAAAGAGGCATTTAATGCTAATATTATAAGTGTTAATAATGTTTTCTTATTAAGAAAATTATTATCAATCAGAGCTTCAGATAATGATACATCTCGCTATCAAAAAGAGAGAGATTTAATAGATATAAAAGCTACAGAGTATTGGGAAGAAGAATTAAAATTAAATTTAGACTTAGTTACAGATAGAATATATGAGTTTATAAAGTTTTACAGATTTGATGAGGCTTTGGCTTATATATCAGATTTAAGAAATAAAAATTATGATGTTGCATATATAAAGAAAATAGAATCAATAACTTATGGACTTTATGCTGCTTATCTTTATGAAAATCATAAATATGAAGATGCTTCTAAAACAGTAGCTCTAGGTATTAGAAGAAATAGAAATAATTATGATGCGATTGCTGTAAAAAATGAAATGGATATTGATTCATATTTAAGTTCTGTAGGATATTATGATAATGTTGATGGTTATATTAATTTATCATCTACTATGAAAGAAGTTTTAAGAATATCTCCTGCTTATATAGAAAATAGAATTAAATTAGCTGAAAGTTATATTAGAGAATATAATTTAGAAGGCTTGAATATGATAAATAAAATAACAGATTATATCAATGTTGATGGCGGAAAAGATTTGTTATTAGGCAGAGAGTATAATAAAGCTTATTTATATTCTTATTCTATGAAATGCTATGACAGAGCTTCAAAATATTTAAAAGTTAATCCTATATACATAGCTGAAACTGCAGTTAATTTAACTAATTATCAGGTATCATTATCAGATATTAAAAAGACTATAAATGAAAATGATGCCGATTCACTTTATGCAGCTTCAAAACTTTATTCAAAAATTGGTGATTATAATAGTGCTATGAATTCTATTAATAAAGCTATATCATTTGATACTAATAATGTTAATTATCTTTATGAAAAAGCTTATATTAATGAGTTAATTGGTAATACTAGAGAAGCATTAAAAACATATCAAAACATAGTAAAAATTAGAAAGAATTATGCTGCTGCTAATTATAGAGCTGCAATAGTTTATTTGAATAATTTCAAAGATGATATAAGTGCTGAAAGTTATGCATTTAATTATTTGGCATTGGTTCCAGATGATTACAGCGGATATGAGCTTCTTGGAAAGATTTATAAAACAAGAGCAGAAAAATATATAGACAGCAATACAGTTACTTTATTAAAAGAAGCTTTGAATTATTATGAAACAGCTTTAAGTAAAGCAGTATGGGGCAGAGATTTAGAAATTAGAAAATCAATACAAGCAGAAATAGAATATATACAGAATAAAATATTAGAATGATAGATTATTAAGTGATAATTTAGCTGCAGTTAATATTTATTATTTGCTGCAGCTTTTTTTATATAATAAATATATATCTAAACAATTATATTATTTTGACAAACTTAAAAATTTTCAGTATATACCTAAACAAATATATTTTGTCAATTTTCAAACAGA